>CAYRPW010000427.1:0-2105 GCA_964426145.1 uncultured Oscillospiraceae bacterium | reverse complement strand
CATCACCTGTCCGCCCGTCACCGGCAGCGCCTGACCCGTTTCGTAGGTCTGCTCGACCGCGTAGAAGATTGCCTTCGCCACGTCCGAGGGCAAACATCCGCGCTTGATGAGCGATTTGCTCAGATAAAACTGCTTTACGTCCTCAATGGTTTTTGCGCCCGGCACCTTGCCCGCGCGCAGGTACTGCACGAACAGGCCGCGTTCCGGATCGCTCCACAAAGGACCGTCGTAATAATTCCCCGGACAGACTGCGTTGACCTTGATGCGGTAGGGCGCGAGTTCCATGGCGAAACTTTCAACCAGCCCGATGCCGCCGAACTTTCCGCCCGCATAGGCGAAATTCTTGTTGCTGCCCTCTAACCCCGATTTGCTGTTGATCTCGATGATGTCGCCCATCCAATTCGGGTCCGCCGCAGCTTCGGCGCGCATAATCCGCTGCGCGTATTTCACGCAGGTAAAGAATGCCGTGTAGTTGATGCTGGTGACGAATTCAAAGTCCTTCTTTTCCATTTCGTCCAGCGAGCCCGCCTTCAGCACGCCCGCGTTGCTGACGAATAAATCCAGCCCGCCGAACGATTCCACGCAGGCGGCGATCATTCCCGCGACGCTTTCCTCGCTGGAAACGTCCGCTTTCACCGCGACCGCGCGCTCGCCGAGCGATTCCGCGACGGTTTTTGCCAGCGGCTCGTTCAGATCGGCAATGACCACACAAGCGCCTTCGCGGTACAATTCCTCCGCAATGCCCTTGCCGAAGCCCTGCGCGCTGCCCGTGACGACCGCAATTTTACCGCCGAGGCGCCCCGCAACCGGCTTGCGGCTGTGAATCTGTTCGGAAGCGATTTGCTCCCACTTCGCTAGATCGATCATAATTCTTTCATCTCCATATAGCCGAGCAGTTTTGCATAGGCGTCTTCCCACTGCTGCGTATGACGCGGCTCGTAAACGATGGGTTCCACCGAGCGGCGAGCCACCTGCCGCGCTTCGGAAATATCCTTCATTTCGCCCAGCGCGACCGCTTGCATGAGCGTGTTTCCCATTGCGGAGCCCTCCGCCGGCCCGGCGATGACGCGCCGGTTCAGCACATCCGCCGTCATCTGGCAAAGCAGCGTGTTGCCGATGCCGCCGCCGGTAATGTTCAGGGTATCGATTCGTCCACCCTTCAGCTTTTCCAGTCGTTCCAGCGTCCAGCGGTATTTCAGCGCGAGGCTTTCGTAGACGCAGCGCGCAAATTCGCCCGGCGTTTCCGGTGCTTTCTGCCCCGTCTTTTCGCAATAGCGCGTAATCTTTCCGCACATATCGCCAGCGGAGAAAAACGGCGCGTCGTCGGGATCGATAAACGCGGCAAACGGCGCCGCCTTCGCGGTCAGCGCGTCGATTTCCTTCCAGGTATATGCCGAGCCGAGCCGAGCCCAGTCGCGGCGGCATTCCTGCATGATCCACTGGCCCATGATGTTCTTGAGCGGTCGGAACCCGCCCTGCACCGTGCCCTCATTGGAAAAGTTCGCCTCAAACGCCGTATCGTTGACCAGCGGCTTTTCCGTTTCCACGCCGAAGAGCGACCAGGTCCCGCTGGAACAAAACGCAAAATCCCCCTCGCCGGGAATCGCCGCCACCGCAGAGGCTGTGTCGTGTGTTCCGACCGCCGCAAACGGTACGCGCGAGATGCCAAGTTCCTCCGCAACGGCGCTTCGAAGGGTTCCGCGCAATGTGCCGGCAAAATCCACCTCAGTGAAGATTGCGGCGGGGATATCGAGCGCGCGCATTGTCGCTTCGTCCCAACAACGGTTCACGCCGTCGTAGAGCATGCTGGTGGTTGCGATCGTATATTCGGTTCGCTTTTCGCCCGTCAGGAAAAACCCGTACAAATCGGGCGAAAACAACAGCGTTTTTGCCTTCTCCAGAGCGGGGTCGTCCTCGCTTTTGCGCGCGTAAAGTTGATAGACCGTGTTAAACGGCATGCCGGCAATGCCGGTGCGCCGAAACAGATCCCTTTGCGGCACCACCGCGTGCACCGCCGCCATTCCGGCTTCCGTTCCGTTTCGATAGCAGCGCGGGTTTCCCAGCAGCGCTCCATTTTGGTCGATGAGGCCGAAGTCCACGCCCCA
>CAYRPW010000426.1:0-2108 GCA_964426145.1 uncultured Oscillospiraceae bacterium | reverse complement strand
GCAAGCGGGGGCGATTGCCGCCATTGAAAAAAATCCCGGCTGGCGCGTCAAAAAATAAATCATAATATGCCTTTTGAATCCCAATTTTACAACCCGCCCGAAGAAGAGAAAGCCTTCCAAAACGGCGGTTTTTCGGGAGGTGAATTTTTGCGTAAAAAATATCCCGATAAATTCAAAGAATTGGGCCGAATAACTGATGCCGATCCGACTTATTCGTTGATTAAAAAATCGGGGAAGGATAGCCCTCATTCGTGGATTGACGACTGGCTGAAAAAAGTGGATGAATTTCACAAACGCCATCGCGACGATCAAGAAGCGATGAAATTGATCAGAGGCGCGTTTCATGCGGAATATGTTATTAAGCCGGATGATATTCCGGAAGGTTATTTTGAAAATCAACAGCGCTTGGCGCGGGAGCGAGGACACGGCGATGTTGAGATTACCGATGAAGTCAGAAAACAAAACGTTGAAATAATCGTTAGTGATCAAAAATCAACTTTGGATAATTGGGTGGATTATATTTTTTCTCCCGATGCCGATATATATCCAATGTGGGCGAAATATTGGGCAATAAGCAGCGTTTCCAAACTCTCGTCCTATGATAAGAAAAAAAAATGTTTTGGCAAGCGCAGGAAAGACACGGTGGCGCCGTTTCCGGATTTAAACCGCGAGGCGTTGGCATATGTCGTTGATATTGTCGTAAAAAAGGCAAGAAGAGAAAATATAGAAAACCTGGAAAACAATAACGAACTGAAAAAACTGGTTGAATCTGAAAATTTCGGCAAACTTTATGCCTACGCGATAGAAAAAATAACTCCAACCGAGGAAAATGAACTGGCGGAAACCGAAGGCGAGTGGATTAAATATCCGCAAGGTTCTGACCATATGCCGTTGGTAAATTCGTTGCAGGGACATGGCACGGGCTGGTGCACCGCCGGAGAAACAACTGCGGAAGCCCAATTACAAGGCGGTGATTTTTATGTTTATTATTCCAAGGATAAAGCGGGAAAGTATACAATTCCCAGAGCGGCGATTCGAATGGAAAGGGATAATATTGGCGAAGTTCGCGGCATCGGCCCCGATCAAAATATGGATCCGTATATCGGCAAAATCGTCGATGAAAAACTTAAATCATTTCCTGATGCGGAAAAATACAAGAAAAAAACCGCAGATATGGAATTATTAACCGCAATAGATAAGAAACAAAATTTAGGGCGAGAATTAACAAAAGAAGAATTGATTTTCCTTTATGAAATCGATTCAAGGATTGATGGATTTGGTTATCAGAAAGATCCGCGAATAGAGGAAATTATTGAGAAAAGAAATGTTAAAACAGATCTTGTTTTAATGATGGCAATTCCTTTGGAATATATAAATATTAAGGATAAGGAGAAAATATTTATTTCATCTGAAAGAATTAGATTTTTTATTAAAAATTCCGAAAAGATTGGGAATGATGTAAAATTATTGTTTGATATCGCCAAGAAATATGATAATGGCCAAGAATTAACGCAAGAAGAATTAAGATTTATTTATGAAATTGATAATAAGATTATAACTTTTAGTTCAAAGGAAGATCCACGAATTAAAATGATTAAAGCGGGAATAAACTTAAAATCTAACCTTTCTTCAATTACGGGGGTTGAAGAAGAAGAAATAAGCATAACAGAAGAAGAGGCATTGAGCGGCGGAATTAAATTTCATTTTGGTAATTTAAATTTATCTGGTATTAATATTGAAGACAATAAAGAAAAAATACCGCGAGCTATTATTGGTAATGTTACGGTAAATACTGATATTGATGTAAAAATTCTATCTTCTATTTGTACAGTGAGCGGAACCATTAATTATTTTTGGAAGAGTGATACTATACAAGAAGATAGCAAGGATGATAGAGTTCTCTTCGGCTGAACCATAATTGAGTTATGGGCTAATTCTGTTTTAAATTGGAATAAGTTTTTTAGTTGCAGTTAGAAAATTATATATACTAAACACTATGGTAAAAGACAATGAAAATAAAAAACAGGAATCGTATAGCGCCAAGGACATTTCGGTGCTGGAGGGGCTGGAACCGGTGCGCAAGCGGCCGGGAATGTATATCGGTTCCA
>CAYRPW010000425.1:0-2116 GCA_964426145.1 uncultured Oscillospiraceae bacterium | reverse complement strand
GTCGGTGTGCAAGCTGTCCGACGTGGATAACCAGATGGAACTTGCCAAGGCCCTGCTTGCCCGTTTGATGAAAGGATGAATGGAAGATGAGAGAATTAATCCGGCAGCTCACCGCCGTATACGGCCCCAGCGGACGGGAAACCTCCGTGGCCGACGTGATTGAAAGCCTGGTCAAGCCCTACGCGGACAGCGTCCGCCGCGACGCGCTGGGCAACCTGATCTGCGAGAAAAAAGGCAACGGCGCAAAGCGCGTGATGTTCGCCGCGCATATGGACCATATCGGCCTGATCGTCACCCACGCGGAAAAGGAAGGCTTCCTGCGCGTCAGCAACGTGGGCGGCATCAGCGTTAACCACAGCCGCGCCCGCCGCGTGAAGTTCCAAAACGGCGTGGAGGGCGTGCTCTACGAGCAAGCGCTCAAAGAAAACGAGAAAAGCGCCCTGACCACCCTGTACATCGACATCGGCGCGAAGGACGCGGCCGAGGCGCTTTCCATGGTGGAAATCGGGGATATCGCCGTGTATGCCGAACCCGCCTTTGCCGTAGGCGCGCACCGCATGGCCGCCCCCGCCATGGACGACCGCGCCGCCTGCGCGCTTCTGATCGAGCTTCTTAAAAACCTGCCCCAAAATCACGTGGATATCGTGGCCGTGTTCACCGCGCAGGAAGAGGTGGGCGTGCGCGGGGCCACCGTTTCCGCCTATTCCGTGGAGCCGGACGAGGGCATCGCGCTGGATGTGACCATCGCGGGCGATATCCCGGAGCTGAAATTAAACGCCGTGAAGATGGGTGAGGGCGTTGCCATTAAAATCAAGGACGCGCGCAGCATTTCAAACCCCGACGTCGTCAAGCGCATGATTGCGGCGGCGCAGGCCGCGGGCGTGCCGTTCCAGCGCGAGGTGCTGCCCTACGGCGGCACCGATGCGGGCGCCATGCAGCTCTCCCGCGGCGGCATGCCGGTGGGTACGGTGTCCATCCCCTGCCGCTACGTGCACTCCGCCTGCGAGATGATCGACTTGAACGATATGGAAGGCGCGAAAAAACTGCTGATCGAATACGTGAAGGCGTAACGCCCCGCATTCCCGCCGCGCCCCCGGCTGCAGCCGCAACCGGGGGCGCGTTTTTGCTGCGCGGCAGGCAATTTCGCATTCCGCGCGGCGCGAACGCCGTTGACAAGCGCTAAGCCCGCGGCTATACTTGTGCACGAATGGATGGAAATCTAGACAAGCCCTGTTTCGCGCGTACGCGCGGCCGCGCGGGCCGCCGTGCTGAGGCATGACAAAATGTGGCAACCCCGGGCATGGTTTCCTCCGCTGCGGCCGGGTCCGGCACCCGCGCCTGCCGTGCGTGCGCTTCGCGCCGTCACAGGCGGCAGGGCAGGCGGTAAAACCATCGGCAGCTATTCGTTTGATAACGGCACCCTGCCTAACGCGGGCTTGCGTGGCAAACCGTAGGAACGACAACAGGAGAGGAAATGCGTATGAGAAATCGTTGGCTCTGTCTGGCTGCGGCGCTGGTTCTCGCCGTGCTTGCGCCTGCCGCCGCCCTGGCGCAGCAGCGCGGGTTTGAAACCCCGGAAGCCTGCGCGCAGGCCTTGTTTGACGCCCTCCAAACGCAGGACGTGGAGGCCATGGAAAACTGCGTTGCGTTTGAAGAGATGGTGGATAGCCTGAACTACCGCTTGCAGGCGGAGCGCTTGCAGATGGTCCAGGGTTACGGTCAGTTTTTACCGGCAGTCGATCCGTTCACCGCGGCCTATAACGAGGCGATGCTGCGGCGCGCATGGTACTTACGGGTCGCCTCTTTCATTTTGCGCGCGGCCGACCCGGAGCTTGCGGATCTGCTGTACGAAGGGGTTACCTACACTGCCGCGACCGACGAGTACAACGCCATCCTCGAAGCCGTGGACATGCTCGATACCGATAACGTGCTGGGCGAGTACGAATATCAGGGTACCCTCGCGCCCGGCGAGATCAACGCGGTTGCTTCCGTTTATGCAAGCGAGAAAAACCAGGACAATATGCGGCGCATCATGGCATGCTGGGGGATCGACACCTTTACCGAGCTTGCGCTGGTGGTGCAGAAACCCTCCGGCACGGTGCTCCTGGGAAAGGTG
>CAYRPW010000424.1:0-2123 GCA_964426145.1 uncultured Oscillospiraceae bacterium | reverse complement strand
CCATGCCCCGCCGTCCTGAACGTCCCAGGTGAAGTCTTCCGCATCGGTTTGCGCAAGCCACTGCGCGTAAAGCACCAAGCCGTCCTCGGGCTGCGTACGGCTTCCCAAGCCGACGGATAGGCCGCTGCCGTCGGCGTGTGTGTTCCAGCTGACCAGCACATATCCGCTGCGCGTAAAAATATCCGTGCCCTGCAAGGTGTTGACCCGCGAAAAACCGATCGTATAGGCCTCTTCTGTTGCCGTGCCGGTTGCGGAAAGCAATGTGCCGCCGTTGCCTTCGTAGCGGATTGTGATCGTCCGGCCTTTTGGTGGTTCGGTCGTCTGCGGCTCAGCCTCCTGTGCGGTTTCCGGCGTTTCCGGCGCCACCAGATAACAGGCCCCGTCTTGGATACGGGATGCGTACACCGACCAGAAATAGTTTGTTTTGTACGCGCCGAGGCTTTCCGTCGGTACATAAATATCCGCGCTCGTTCCAAGCAGCAGACCGTCTCCGACGGTGCATTTGCCGGGGGAGGACTGGCGGAGGATGATGTGCTTGAGGGATTTGCATCCACTAAACGAACCGTTTTCGATGACGGTTATATTTTCCTGCAATACGACCGTCTCGATGGACTCATTTCCGGCGAACGTTTCCGCGTCAAAACCGACGACGGTTTCGTTTTGGTATCGTGTCGGCAAAAGCAGGCGGGCTCGGGTTATGCTTTGCTCCGCAAGGCCGGTGATCTGCACTCCGTTTTCGGCTTGCCTGTAAAGGAAACAGCCGGCATCCGTGTCGTCCCCGGTCACAGCTTCCTGCACATACGTACCGGGTTTCGCGGGCATCTGAATCGATACGGCCGAATCCATTCCGAGGGCCGCCTTCAGCTCGCCTGCCAGGTGCATGGTGTTCACAATCGCGCCTGCGCTGTTCAGGTGGAAATTCGTATCATAAAACCAGGCGGGATCGAGAATTGCGGTTTCCGCCTGCCCAAGCACGGGGAAATCAAGACGGCTCGTCAGCGTTTCCTGATACGCCGCCACTTTCATGCGTTCCGTTTCCGTGATGGCGGCCTCGTTCATGGGACAGAAGCGGTAATACATTGTAACGCCCATTGCCGCGCACCTGGCCGCATAGCCGTTCAGGTACGCTATAAAATCGTCTGAAGGCAGCGTATCGTCAAACACAATCGGCATATTGGGATCATAGGCATCGGCCATCACATTCGCTTCGCGGACGCCGCTCACAAGATCTCCCCAACGGTTCAGTGAACGCCGGGCATAAATCCCCTCGCTGGACGGTGCGTTTCCATCTCGGAAAAAACGCGCTTTTTGCGCGGCGAAGTAGGGGAATTGACCTGCGAGCGCAGAGCGCCAGGAAGGCTGAACGGCGCTGAGCAGCGCCCAATTCCCGTCGGCGGCTTGCCACATGGCTTCGGCGTTGAAATACATGGATAGGGTCTGCTCGCTTTGCTCCGGCGAGAAGATAACGATATCTCCCGGCTGAAGATACCGGGTGGTCAGGTCCAGGGTAACCGTGCTGCCAAGCCCGGCATACATACCCATATTGACGACGGAGTATCCCTCGAATTCATGTTCGAGCAGATCGCTGCGCAGCCCAAAAACGACGCCGCTTCCCCCGACGATGATCAAACGCGGACCGGCGGCCTGCTCCAGGATGGCAACCTTATCGGAAAGCCCTCCCAAAAACGTTTCCCCGTACTGCGCCGGCAGCCCGAAAGCCATCCACAGCAGCGCTGATGGGATCGCCAACAGAGCAAGACACCAACGGGCAATCCGGACAAGCCGTTTTCTCAAGGGAGACTCTCCGTTCATCAGCAAGGCGCTAGAATTGAAAATAGATAAATGCGTTTTCCCCGCCGCCGTACAGTCGGATGACCCATGCCAGCCCGATGCACAAAATGAAATACACCCAGGTCATATCCGCGCAGGAGTTCCCGGGGTTGGGTTCCCGGGTTAACCCGGGAAGCCGGGTCAACAGCGCAAAAAGGCACAGCAGCTGGACGAGCAGCAGCTCGACGACACGATCACCACGGGGCCGATCTCGCGCGTCTTCCGATGGACGGATGCGCGTCTCGCGGGAGACCTCGCCGGCAAGCCCGTGCGGATGGCCAACGAGTGGGCCG
>CAYRPW010000423.1:0-2148 GCA_964426145.1 uncultured Oscillospiraceae bacterium | reverse complement strand
TTTGCTTTCGTCAGGCGCGCTGCCAGACAGAAATGACGAAATGTCTTCTCCGGGTTCGCCGATTACCAGCACCGTATTCAGGCACGGCACATCATCTCCGTCTCCGGCAAGCCGCTTCAACACCGTGCCGGTAACCGGGCTCTCCTCCTCGAACGACGCCTTGTCCGTCTCATAAGCAAAGAGTATGTCGCCTGCGCTTACTTTATCGCCTTCCTTGACACGCCATTCGATGATGCAGCTTTCCACCGACTGCCCCTGCCTCGGCATGATCACTCCAACAGCCATAATCGAACCTCCAAATAAACATTTATATTGCTAATATTATGCTCATAATTGATAAAAAGTAACACTCTATATGTTGTATAGTAACATTCCGACTGTAATTATGTCAATATAAACGGAATACTTTTTATAAATAAAAAAAGCTTTTCAGCTCTGAATATATTATTTGTTACCCCCTATTCAACTATTCATATTTCAAGCAGTTTTGGGTATGAATCGCCCGGCAAGATAAAACGAACCACATACGACGAGCAGACCCGATGATTTCACCGCAAAACCGGATGCTTTCTCGAATGCCGTTCCCGCATACTCCTCAATAGCGCATTCTGTATACACACTAAACAATGTTTTAAGCGTCATGGGCTCTACGCCGCGTGCCGCATCTGCGCTGGTCACAATAACCCGCTCAAAGCGCGGGGCCAGCTGCTCCACCATGTCGGTATAGTCCTTATCCTTCATGCAGGCAAACATCAGCACCTTGCGCCTGTCTGAAAAATATCTGTCCAATGCGCGGCACAGCGCCTCCACCGCCGGGCCGTTATGCGCGCCGTCCAGCAGCATGTCGGGCGGGCCGGGGATATACTGTGTGCGGCAGAGGAGCGCAGTACGGGCGATGCCTTTGTTAATGGCATACTCGCCAAAGCCCATGACGCGCGCGGCCCGTAAGGCCAGCGACGCGGCTTCCGGCTGCATATCGCCGATGCCGCGAATCTGATAGCGTTGTCCGTCCGCTTCGAAAATCTGCCCCTCAAGGGACGCGGAAAGCAGCTTAACCGGCGGCGCGATATACATTGGGGCGCCATTGCGCTGCGCCTCTTCGCGTATCACGGCTTCCGCTTCGGGCAGCTGCCGCGCGGACACCACCGGCACGCCGGGTTTGATGATACCGGCTTTCTCCGCCGCAATCTTTTCAATGGTGTCGCCCAGCACATCCATATGATCGTAACCGATCGCTGTCAGCACAGTCACTTCCGGCATGATCACATTTGTCGGGTCCATCCGTCCGCCGAGGCCCGTCTCCATCACGGCGTAATCCACGTTCAGACGTTCAAACCACATCAGAGCCGCCGCCGTGTACGCGGCAAAAAGCGTCTCGTTGACAGCCAGACCTTTTTGCGCGACCTCCTCAAGCAAGGCTTCCAGCTCGGCTGCTCCGATAGCCTTTCCATTCACACGGAAGCGCTCCGTTGGCGAAACGAGATGCGGCGAGGTGAAGCAGCCGCACCTCTTCCCCGCCGCCATGATGATTTCGCTGATATATTCGGCGGCGGACCCTTTGCCGTTTGTGCCCGCAATATGGACATATCTCATTCCGGTCCCCTAAGACGCATCGCTTTTTGGGGGTAGTTTCGAAAGATCGGCTCTCCTCTGCCGGACAGACACCAGCATATCGGCATAAGCGGCCATCTTGTCTTTCTCGTCCTGAACCACATTCTCAGGCGCTTTGCTGACAAAACCGGGATTAGAGAGCTTGCTCTCTGCGCGCTTGATTTCATTCTCCAGACGGACGGCCTCACCATCCAGACGCGCAAGCTCCTTCTCAATGTCAATAAGATCTCCGAGCGCCATGAACGCTTCCGCACCCACGCTGACGATGGATACGTCGTTATCCGGCACTGACGATTTATCATCAATGAATTCGACGCTGCTCGCCATACCGAGGCGTTCGATGTATTTGGCGCATATCCGGTAATCAGATTCGGCCTCCGGCACAGCCAGTATGCGGATCGCCGCTTTTTTGCCCGCCGGTACATTCATCTCGGCACGGATGTTGCGGATACCGCGGATCATCTCCATCACACTGCTCATCGTCTTTTCTTCCGTTTCGTACTTCTTCTCTGCCTCCGGCCAGTATGATATCATGAT
>CAYRPW010000422.1:986-2164 GCA_964426145.1 uncultured Oscillospiraceae bacterium | reverse complement strand
GGAAACCCGTTATTTTGCAGAGTTTTCACTGGGATACGGCATCGGCAAACGCGCTGAAAAACTCCGGGCAGCTCCAGGTGCCGCAGGCGCTGAGCGTGCCGCCGCCCGCGTTCATCTGCACGTTCAGCCCGTTGGAAAGCCAGATCAGCAGGCTTTGGCTCTGGTTGGCGCTCTCGGCCGCGCCCTCGTAGCGCGCATTGTTCAACAGCACGTTCATCAGTTCTTCCGCCTGCGCCGGATCGTCGATCACGCCGACGTCCGTCAGCTCCATCGCAACCGCCTGCGCGCTGCCCAGCAGCACGTCGCGCAGGGTTTCGCCGCCCAGCACGGCCACGCCGCCGAAGGCGGCGCGCTGGAACACGCGGAGCTTACCGTTGACGACCGCGGCAACGGCTGCGCCCTGCATGCCCCTGACGGCGTACACAGGCTCGTTGGCCGCCACCACGTTGCTTACGTTCCCCGCGGCGCTGACGGCGGGCTCAGACGTAAACTCCGCCACGATCCCAAGCTGGTCGCCCTGCAAATCACCGGACAGGCTTTCGGGCGCGGTCAGCAAGCGGTAGGTTGCGTCGCCCAGTTTGATCAGCGGATAGCCGGAACCCTGCCCCGAGGCGAATATCGTGCGGTACGACGGCGCTTGCCCGGCCGATTCGCTGATGCGTACGCTGCCCGCCGGCACGCTGGCCGTGAGGGCAAAGCCGGCCTCGGCGCTGCCGCCTCCGGCGGACCGGGTCACGACGCTGATATCGCCGCTGCCCGACAGAAGCCGAGGCAAGGCAAACAGCCCGGCGCCCGCCAGCACAACCACGGCCGCGCAGCCGATGAGAACCGGCCGCCACTTCAGGCTGCGCGTTATGGGTTTCTGAGAAAGCTTGATCTGCTGCAGAAGACACGCGTCGGCGGTGAGGCCGCCAAGGTTGCGGTCGCAGATCTCTTTGAGGTGATCCAGGTTCTTCATCACGCGTCTCCCCCTTCCAAAAAATCCTTCAATTTCGCGCGCGCGCGCGACAGGCGGCTGGATATGGTTCCCTCCGGCAGCTGCAAAATCTCCGCGATCTCGCTGATGCCGAAATTCTGGTAGTAAAACAGTAAAATCACTTCGCGGAACTGCATCGGCAGCCGGTGGACCGCGATCATCATGGCTTCCTCGTCGTCGCGCCTGCCGCTATCGTCTGGGG
>CAYRPW010000422.1:0-976 GCA_964426145.1 uncultured Oscillospiraceae bacterium | reverse complement strand
GCACCAGCTCAAACTGCGGGCTGCCAAGCACCACGCGTTTGACCCATCCGCTTCGCCACAGGTCGCGGCAGCGGTTGAGCGCCACCTTCAGCAGCCAGGCTTTCTCATGGCCGGGCTGCAATTGCGTGCCGCTGGTCATCAGCCGCACAAACGCATCCTGGCAAACTTCCTCCGCCAGATGCCGGTCGTTCAAGTAGAAATAGCACACGCGGAGAACGTCGTTGGCGTACTGCCTGTACAGCGCTTCAACGTCCAACCCGGCAGGCTTCAGTCGCTCCGTCATATAAACGGTTTACCCTCCCTGTTTCTTGCACGCGTCGCAAGATTTCTGGGGCCAGTCACGAAACATTGTAACATCTGCGAAAGCGCGGCGCAACGCCCGTGTGAAATTGCAGGAAAACCTTTTGCCCGGATGGGTTTCATGGTATGATGGGGCTACTTTGGACCAACCGGAAGGAGGCGCCGCCTATGCAAAGCAATCTGACCCGGCAGGAAGCGCTCGCGCTATTGAAACAGTACAACAAGGAACCGTTCCACATTCTCCACGCGGTAACCGTGGAAGGCGTGATGCGGTGGTACGCAAACGAGCTTGGGTTCGCCGGCGAGGCGGATTTCTGGGCGACGGTCGGGCTTCTGCACGATATTGATTTTGAGCTTTTCCCCGAGCAGCACTGCCAGAAAGCGCCCGAACTGCTGCGAAGCGGCGGCGCGGACGAAGCGCTGATCCACGCCGTGTGTTCCCACGGCTACGGCATCTGCTGCGACGTGAAGCCCGAGCACCTGATGGAAAAGGTGCTCTTCGCCGCCGACGAACTGACCGGGCTGATCGGCGCGGCGGCGCGGATGCGCCCGTCCAAAAGCGTGCAGGATATGGAACTGAAGAGCCTGAAAAAGAAGTTCAAAGATAAAAGCTTTGCCGCCGGCTGCTCGCGGGAGACGATTGCCAAAGGGGCGGAAATGCTTTCGTGGGAGCTGG
>CAYRPW010000421.1:0-2172 GCA_964426145.1 uncultured Oscillospiraceae bacterium | reverse complement strand
CAGGGGCTACCAGTTGGCGGCGGCCCCGGTAGACCGTGAGGGGATGAGGACGGATTGCCTGCCCATGGGCGATATTTGCGCCATCTATGTGACGCCATCCCACCAGTTTCCGCTAGGCGGCATCCTTCCGGCGGGCCGCCGCGCGGAGCTGCTGCGTTATGCCAAGGTGCACGGGTGCTATATCATCGAGGATGATTACGACAGCGAGTTCCGTTACTGCGGGGAACCCGTCGCGCCGCTGAAAAGCATGGACGCGCAACAGGTGATCTATGTGGGTACCTTCAGCAAAACGATGTTTCCCGCGCTACGCATCGGGTATGTCATTCTGCCCCGGCTGCTGCAGGAGCGCTGGCGTGAGATGCGCACGTACACAGACCTGCAGAATCCACCGTGGCAGCAGGTTGCCATGGCGGAATGGCTGCACGAAAGGAAGTTTGACCGGCACATATATCGGATGCGCAAGCACTACGCGCAGCGCAGGGAAGTGCTGCTGCGCTGTCTGGAGGCGGCTTTCGGCAGTACCTGCGAGCCATGGGGGGATGCGGCGGGGTTGCATCTGGCCGTGGCGTTTCCGGGGCGGTTTTTCGGAGAGGACTTCAAAGCCCGCTGCCTTGCGGCCGGGCTGCGCGTTGTGCCGGTGGCGAACCACTGCTTTCAGAAGGGCATACATGAGGATAAACTGCTGCTGGGATACGGGCATCTGGAACCGGAGGAGATCGAGTGGGGCATACGGATGCTCCAAGGTGTCCTGGCTGCGGAGGCATAACCGGCGGAAAGCGGACGTGCACATTCGCATATACTGCAAGCGGGGGTGACGTATGCCGCTTGAACCATACGACCGTGAAGCCGCGGTGGCCTATGCCCGGCAGTGGGCGCTTTCGCGCAACCCGCAGTATTATAATTACGATGAATTATAAGCCCACGTTCGGTTGGTATTACAGCGGCCCCAACAACCACTCGCCCTCGTGGACGGGCGTGGAGTATCTGTATGACTTTCTGATCCGTAAAACCGGAATCGGGCCGGTGGGGCGCGAGGTGGATATCTCGCTCGTACAGCCGGGCGACATTTCGCAGTTCGCGGGTACATCCGCGCGGTTTTCGCATACGCAGGTGATCGTGGAGGTGGGCAAGCGGGCCAGCCTTGACGATATCCTCATCTGCACGCACACCTACGACAGCCTTGACAGGCCGCTTTCCAGCTACGACTTTTTAAAGCTGCGGTTCATCCATATTGAAGGCGTCAGGCGATAATTTCCGCATTTCATTAATTTTCCGCAAAAGCGTAGCGGAAAGATAGCATTTATCGTTGCGTTTTGCTATAATGCGTTAGGCGGCTGAAGCCGTTTTTCCGCACTAACAGAAAAAGGAGCGCGTTCTATTGAAGTTAGGCAGGGACAAGCTGAAATCACTGGTTAAAGAGTTCGCCCGGTATCTTGTGGTGGGCGGCACGGCGTTTCTCATTGATTACGGCCTGTTCTGGCTGACCAATCGGTTCGTATTCAATACGCTCGAATCGGGCGTCTATTATGCGACGGCCGTCGGCTTCATCGCCGGGCTCATCTACAACTACTTCCTCTCGCTGGTGTTCGTATTCAGAAGCGCAAAGGAACAGAACAAGGGCAAGAGCGTAGGCGCGTTTCTCATATTCGCGGTTATCGGCGTGGTCGGGCTCGCGCTTTCGGAAGCGGGCATGTACCTCATCTACGACCTGCTTCACGTCAACGAATACGTGGCGAGGATTCTCGTAGCAGGCGCGGTGACCATATTCAACTATGGAGCGCGCAAGATTCTGATTTTCAAGGACGATACAAAAGCATGCAAAGAAAAACAGCTATCATCATCGGAGCAGGACCCGCAGGCCTGACGGCCGCCTATACGCTGCTCAAGGAAACCGACATTCATCCCGTCATCTTTGAGGAGAGCGAATTCATCGGCGGCATTTCGCGTACCGCGGTATACAAGAACAATCGCATGGACATCGGCGGGCACCGCTTCTTCTCCAAGAGCGATCAGGTGACTTCGCTTTGGCAGGAGCTGATGCCCACGCAGGGCGCGCCCTCTAAGGACGATATACTGCTCGGCCGGCAGAAGCCGCTCGTGCCGGGCGGGCCGGACCCGGAGAAGGAAGACAATGTGATGCTCGTGCGCGACCGCGTATCGCGCATCTTCTAT
>CAYRPW010000420.1:0-2173 GCA_964426145.1 uncultured Oscillospiraceae bacterium | reverse complement strand
TGACAATGGAAAGAAGGATTCGAACCGGCGCGGCCCGCTGGCAGTGCCAGAGGAAGGACCGCGGCACGGCGTGATAGCACTGGGGCGTATCCGAAGGATATGCCGCAGTGCGGAGCGAATTTCACACTCTCCGCCATCGTCGTCGCGGACTGCCGATCGTTCGCGACGGCTTTTTCATTGCCAAAAAGCCGACTCGTATTCATTGTGTCGCTCCTCCTCCCCGCATCAAAGCAGGTATCGATGCGGCGTTACAAGACAGGACGCAGTACCGAAAGCCGGCGAGGCTGCGGAACGGGGCAGGCCGGGCCGGGCGACGGGATGGCGGACTTGACCACCCACCGTCCGGCGTTCGTTGAGGGTTTCATCAACCGGCGGCGATGCGATTGCCGATACCGTATACGCTTTTCCGCTTCTTATCGTGCGATCCGCGGGATACCCTGGCGACGGCGCTGCGAAAACTTCCCCGATTGCTCTTGACGACAACATAGGTTTTCCATTTTCCCTTTCCCCCTGTACGCTCCGCGGGGAAATTCTGCGGCGGCGGCGCAAAATTTAACCGGATTGCTCTTGACAACTCACGGAGAGCAAACTACAATAACACCGTTATATAACGCTGTTATGTACGGCGCTGCCGGAGGGGGTGAATGGATGCGCGGCGAGCCAGGCACGCAGGAGAAGATCCTGTTTTTCGGCAAGCGGGAGTTTCTGCAGAAAGGCTACCAAAACGCGTCCCTGCGGTCGATCGCCTCTGCCGCCGGATTGACGACGGGCGCCATCTACGCCTACTTCAAGGATAAAAACGCATTGTTCGAAGCCATCGTTGCCCCTGTATGCGCGCAGGTGGAGGGTATGTTCAGGGACCTGAGCGCCGCCTATTATACCGACGAAGGCGTGGTGAGCGAGCTTTCCACGGAGAAAACCGTCGCGGACCTGCGCAGGATTTACGATTTCATATACGGTAATTTCGATAGTTTCCGGCTGCTGGTTGCCGGCGCGGAGTGCTCCGCCCGGGACGGCTATGTGCATACCCTTGTGGATTATGAGGTGGAGCATACGCTGGCCTATGTTGAGCGGATGATGAAAGGGAAAACCATCAACGTTGCGCTGAGCCGCGCCATGATCCACCTCGTGTCGGAAAGCTATATCAACGCGATTCTGGAACCCGTGCGCCACAATATGCGGTATGAAGAGGCGATCGAAAACCTCGACTTTCTGTGCGCGTTCTATACCGGCGGCTGGAAAAGCGTTTTTCAGGAGCTGTTCCATGGCTGACTTCCGGCGGTTTCTTTTTTTGACGGACGGTTAGCGCAGACTAACCAACGGCCCAGCAGACGCGAAACGGGCGTTTATTTTTTGCACTGCGGTTAGAGGTGTCTAACTTTGAGTAAGGAGGAGTTTCATGTCCAGCCAACCCCAAAACAACCAACGCGGAAAAAACCAGCCGGTCAGCGGAACGAAACGCATGTGGCAGCTTGCCTTTACGAAAAAGGCGCTCGCCGTTTCGGCCTGTATCCTGTCGGTGGTCAGCGTAGCGGTCTCGTTTATACCGTTTGTGGCCATCTACTATATCATCCGGGAGCTGGCGGCGCACATGGCGGATCTAGGCGGCCTTGACGGCGGAACGATGATCCGTCTGGGCTGGCTGGCCGGCGGGGCCGCCGTCGGCGCGATTTTCCTGAATTTCCTGGCGCTGATGTGCTCGCACCTGGCCGCCTTTCAAACGCTGTACGCACTGAAGCTGAAGTTCGCCAACCACCTTGCGGGTTTGCCCATGGGCTTTCACACCGAAAACTCCACGGGGAAAATCCGCAAGGTGGTGGATGAGAACATCGAGAAAATCGAAGGGTTCATCGCCCATCAGCTTCCCGACATCGTCGGCTCGTTTGCCACGCCGGTCGTCATCCTGGCCATCCTGTTCGTGTTTGACTGGCGCCTCGGCCTGGCCTCGCTGGTGCCCATCCTTGTGATGTACGCCCTGCAAAGCGTATTCACGGGCAAAAACGCCAGGCAATTCATCAAAACGTACCAGGATTCGCTGGAGGACATGAACAACGCGTCGGTGGAGTACGTGCGCGGAATATCGGTGGTCAAGGCCTTCAGCCAGACCGTGTATTCCTTCCGGAAGTTCTATACCTCCATCAAAACCTACGGCGATTTTGCCCTCGCCTACACC
>CAYRPW010000419.1:0-2186 GCA_964426145.1 uncultured Oscillospiraceae bacterium | reverse complement strand
ATGCGAAAATCAAGGCGGAGACAGTCATGCGGTTTACCGGCCTGCCGACCCTCGCCGACGACAGCGGCATCGCGGTGGCCGCGCTGGGCGGCGCGCCGGGCGTACACAGCGCGCGCTACGCGGGGCCGGATTGCGACGACCGCGCAAACGACGCATTATTGCTGCAAAACATGGAAGGCAAAGCCGACCGGAGCTGCAAATTCGTTTCCGCGCTGGCGCTTGCCATGCCCGCAGCGCAAACCGTGACCGTAACGGGCGAATGTCACGGCACGCTTCTTATGGCGCCGCGCGGAGAAAACGGCTTCGGGTACGATCACCTGTTCCTTTATAAAAACGGCAAAACGTTCGCCGAACTCACCCGCAAGGAGAAAAACGCCGTCAGCCACCGCGCCAAGGCGGCTGCCGCAATGCGCAAGCAGCTGGAAGCGCTGTTCTGGTTATGAGGATCATCGCCGTCAGCGACACGCACCGCAATACCGAGCGTTTGGTACGCTGCGTTCGGCAGGCGCTTGCGGACGGGCCGATCGACGCGTTCCTGCATTGCGGCGACGGCGTGCGTGATCTGGAGGCGGCGGAACCGCTGCTGATTTTACAAAACCCGCATATCCGTATCGTTGCCGTGAAGGGTAACTGCGATCTGGGCGAGTTCGCTTACCCCGCCTCGGAGCTTGTGGATTTGAACGGTGTGCGTACGCTGGTTACCCACGGGCATCTGTACCAGGTGAAACAGGGGCTTTCCAGCCTTGCGCAAGCAGCCCGGGAACTGCACGCTACGCTTGCGTTCTTCGGCCATACGCACCGGCCGGATATCGTGCGCAGGCAAGGGCTTACGCTGATCAACCCCGGCTCGCTATCATTCTGGCAGGCTGCCGGGATTGCCTATCTGGAAGTTCTGATTGACGGTTCTCAATCCATTCGTGAAAACTTTATCAAGCTCCGTTGAAACCCGTTGACAACCGCAGGGAACCGTGATACCATATCCTTGATATCCGATCATTTTACTCGGGTATCGGAAGGCAGGGTCTCATGAAACTCTCCACACGCGGCAAATACGGGCTGTATGCGGTGCACTATTTGGCGCAGCATCAGCACGAAGGCTTCCAGAGTTTGAACCGCATCGCCTCCGCCGGGATACCCAAGCAATACCTGGAACAGCTGCTTGGAAGCCTGCGGCGCAGCGGGCTGATCCGTTCGGAGCGCGGCGCAAGCGGAGGCTACCAGCTGGCGCGGCCGCCCGCAAGCATCACCGTGCTCGATATTATCGACGCGATGGAAGGCCCGTTGGCGCTGAGCGATTGTATCGGCTCTGATACCCACTGTGCAAAAGCTGGCCAGTGCCGCGTTCGGATGGTATGGGAGAAACTGACCGATTCGATCAATCATGAACTTGCCGGCGTAACCCTTAAGGATATGTTAACAAGCAGTGAGGTGAATGCAATTGAATCCTAGGATCATTTATCTGGATAACGCAGCGACGACAGCCGTCCGCGCGGAAGTGCTGGAAGCGATGCTCCCCTGGTTTTCGCAGCAGTACGGTAATCCAAGTTCCATCCATAAAGTCGGGCGCACGGCGAAAATTGCCGTGGAAACGGCCCGAAAGCAGGTTGCCGCGGCAATCGGCGCGCAGCCGCAGGAGATATATTTTACGGGCGGCGGTTCCGAAAGCGATAACTGGGCGCTGCGCGGGCTGGCGGACGTTGCCAAAGGCAGGCATATCATTACCAGCGCCGTGGAGCACCATGCCATTTTGCATACGGCGGCTTATCTGGAGAAGAAGGGTTTCCGCGTCACCTACCTTCCGGTGGATGAATTCGGCCGCGTCAGCCCCAAGGCCGTGGAAGACGCGATTGAAGAGGACACCTTCCTGATCTCCATTATGACCGCAAACAACGAGATCGGCACGATTCAGCCTATCGCGGAAATCGGCGCGATTGCAAAGGCTGCCGGCGTGCTTTTCCACACGGACGCCGTGCAGGCCGTCGGCGCAATCCCCGTGGATGTGAACGCAATGAACGTCGATCTGCTGTCGCTCTCCGCGCATAAGTTCAACGGTCCCAAGGGAATCGGGGTACTCTATATCCGCAAAGGTGTACGAATTTCACCGTTTATCTTCGGCGGAGCGCAGGAGAGAAACATGCGCGCCGGCACGGAAAACCTTGCGTCCATCGTCGGTTTGGGCAAGGCGA
>CAYRPW010000418.1:0-2199 GCA_964426145.1 uncultured Oscillospiraceae bacterium | reverse complement strand
TTATCCAGGAGTATACCAGCGATTACCACCTCATCATGGCGGCGTCGCTGTGCACGCTTTTGCCCGTTGCGGTGATGTTTCTGCTGATGCAGCGGTACTTCATCGAAGGCATCGCGACCACCGGAATCAAGGGATAACAGGGATCATTGCACCGGCAGCCGCGCCGGAAAGGGGAACCCGATGAACGATCATTTCAAGAACAACCCGCTGCAAACCTGGGCGGATGCGGAACAGGCCGCCATGGATATTTTACAGCCGCTTGTGCCGCTGCTAAGCCCGGGCGGGGCTAGGCTGCGCCTGGGGGAAACCGGCGCGGTGTACCCGCAGGCGACGGCGGAGATGGAGGCGTTTGCCCGTCCGCTGTGGGCGATCATCCCGATGCTTGCGGGCGGCAGCCGCCTGGTTGCGCCGCTTTGGGAGCATTGGAGGCGCGGCATCATCGCCGGAACCGATCCCGCACACCCGGAATATTGGGGCGAGGTGCAGGATTTCGACCAGCGGCTGGTGGAAATGGCGGTTTTCGGCATGGGGATGGCGATGATCCCCGAAACGTTCTTTTTCTCGCTGCCCGAGGACGCGCGCCAGAACCTCTATCGGTGGCTTTCCCAGATCAACCGGAAAACCATGCCCAAAAACAACTGGGTATTTTTCCGCATTCTGGTAAACATGGGCTTCAGGTCCTGCGGTTTGCCGTTTGACCGGCGGCAGGTGGACGAGGACTTTGCCCTGATCGACAGCCATGACGAGGGCGGCGGCTGGTATTACGATTACATGGATCAGCGGGATTACTATACGCCCTGGGCGTTTCACTTCTACGGGCTTTTATGCGCGCGTCTGTGGCCGCAGCTGCAAAACGCGGAGGTATGCAAACGGCGCGCCGGGCTGTTCGCGCCGGACTTCGCCTGCTGGTTTGACGATACCGGGGAAGCGCTGCCCTTCGGCCGCAGCCTGACGTATCGCTTCGCGCAGAGCGCGTTCTTCGCGGCGCAGGCGTACGCGGGCGTGGAAACGCCTGCGGTGGGATATGGCGAGATGAAGCATCTGCTGCTTTCCAACCTGCGCAGATGGCTGCAGAACCCGATCTTCGACCGCGACGGCATTCTGACCATCGGGTATCATTACCCAAACCTCAACATGGCGGAAGGCTACAACGCGCCGGGTTCGCCGTACTGGGCCATGAAAACCTTCCTGTGCCTGGCGATGCCGCCGGAGCACCCGTTCTGGCAGGCGCAGGAGAAACGCCCCGCGCGGCCTGAACGCAGTCGGCAGGAACACGCGAGGCAGCTTTTGGTGCGCACGGACGGGGGAGCCACCGTAACCGCGTACCAGGCGGGCAACCATTGCGTGGAACACGCGCACAGCGAGGCCAAGTACGAGAAATTCGCCTACTCCACGGCGTTCGGGTTCAGCGTGTCCAAATCAAGGCTGAAGCTTTCCGCCGGCGCGTTCGACAGCATGCTGGCCGTAAGCCTGGACGGCGTTTGCTATCACCCCCGCTTCGGCTGTGAAAGCTTTAAAATCGGGGAACGGTCGGTAACGGCGGTCTGGAAACCGCTGCCGACGGTTACCGTGGAAACGGAGCTGATCCCGCTGGGGATCTGGCATATCCGCAAACACACGATCCGCACCGATACGGCCATTCATATTGCGGAGGGCGGGTTTGCCATCGCCGCGGACGGCGCCGGGGAATGCGTGCAAACGGTTGCGGAAAACAGCGCGGCGGCGCTCGCCCCGTGGGGCGCAAGCGGCATCCGGGCGCTGCGCGGGTACGGCGCGGCGGAAATCGTCCGGCCAGAGCCCAACACCAACCTGATGTCCCCGCGCACGCTTCTGCCCATGCTCAGCGCGGATCTGGCAGCGGGCGAGCATCTTTTGGTCTGCGCCGTGCTAGGTACGCGGTCGGGAGAGCGGGAGCTTTGGCAGAAAGTCCCCAAGGAGGTATCGGAACTTGAACGACTGGGCTGAAAAAACATACGCAAAACTTGCGGAAAAATACAAGGCTTCGGCGGCGCTTGCCGCCCGGCGGTGGCGCGTGACGACATCCAGCGCATGGTCGGCAAGGGCTCCCTGCAAGGGCCGTGCCGGCTCCGCGAGTCGTTCCCGCGGCATGCCGAAACTGGACCGCAACTTCAGACTGGTGGTTGCCTCGTCGAGCAGGTAGAGCCCGGCGGCTGGACAGCCGACCGACTCGGCGCCGCT
>CAYRPW010000417.1:0-2199 GCA_964426145.1 uncultured Oscillospiraceae bacterium | reverse complement strand
TCCCCATGTCAACCCCGCTTGTAGAGATGGACGGCGACGAGATGACGCGCATCCTATGGCAGCTGATAAAGGACAAGCTGATCCTGCCCTTTGTGGATTTGAAAACGGAATATTACGATCTGGGCCTCGCCAGACGCGACGAGACCGACGATCAGATCACCATCGATTCAGCCAACGCAGCGCTCAAATACGGCGTGGCCGTGAAATGCGCCACCATTACCCCCAACGCCCAGCGCGTGCAGGAATATCATTTAAAGCAGATGTGGAAAAGCCCCAACGGCACCATCCGCGCTATTATGGACGGCACGGTGTTCCGCGAGCCGATTTTGGTCAAGGGCATCAGCCCCACCGTGCGCACATGGAAGAAGCCAATCACCATCGCACGCCATGCGTACGGCGACGTGTATAAAGACGTGGAGTTCCGCGTTCCGGGCGCGGGCAGGGCCGAGATGCATTTCAAAGCCGCGCAGGGCAAGGACGCGGCGCTGACCATTCATTCGTTCGAAGGCGCCGGTATAGTGCAGTGCCTGTACAACCTGGATTCAAGCATCGAAAGCTTCGCCAACGCCTGCTTTTGCTATGCGCTGGAAACCAAACAGGATCTGTGGTTTTGCACCAAGGACACCATTTCCAAAATTTACGACCATCACTTCAAGGACGTGTTTGCCGATCTGTACGAGCATACCTACAAGGACGCGTTTCAAAAAGCCGGCATCGAGTATTTCTATACCCTGATCGACGACGCCGTGGCCCGCGTCATGCGCAGCGAGGGCGGCTTCATCTGGGCGCTGAAGAACTACGACGGCGATGTGATGAGCGATATGGTGGCTACGGCGTTCGGAAGCCTTGCCATGATGACCAGCGTTCTTGTGTCGCCGGGCGGCCAGTTTGAGTACGAGGCGGCGCACGGCACGGTAACGCGCCATTATTATCAGCACCTCAAGGGCGGGGAAACCAGTACCAACCCGGTCGCCACCATCTTTGCCTGGACGGGAGCGCTGCATAAACGCGGCGAACTGGACCATAACGACGCTTTATGCGCGTTCGCTAAAACGCTTGAAAAAGCCACCCTGCAGACCATCGAGGGCGGCTTGATGACCAAGGACCTTGCGCTGCTGTTCGAAGGCGAGGCGAAGGCTTTGAATTCCGCGGATTTTCTGGACGCGGTTGCCCGCACCCTTACAGCACTTTCAGCGTGTCTATGAACGTTTGCAGCGACGTGCCGAGGATCAGCCCGACAATCAGCAAAACGAAGAGGTGCAGCGGGTATACGCCGTAACCCAGCCATTTGGGCAGCTTCAGCCCCGAGTGCATGGGGATGAGGATCAGCGGCAGCGCCAGCCACATCATGGACTGCACCTGGAAGAACAGCTGTAAAAGCGGCGCGAAGATATTCTGGTTTAAGAACGTAAACGTAACGCCGAACAGCCCCGGCACCGCGTAGCTGGTGTAACCCCAGATCACCGCGGCGGCAAGGAACGTGGCGATGATACCGCCTTTGGAATAGCGCACGGAGTACATCGCCAGGATAAACAAATAGCCTTTCCAGCCGTAGTCAATGTCAATGAGCAGCGTGACCAGAAAGCACAGCACGGGAGCCCAGTATTGGCTGAAATGCCATTTCTTCTGGATGCCCGCGATGGCGAGCACGCCCAGACACAGTAAAAACAGGATATTCAGGTGCGTCCACGTTGCGCCCAGCACCATGATATACAGCGGCTGGGAGATGATGCCCAGAATGAAAATGCGAAGCGCGTAACGAAACGCGTTGCGCGTGTATTCCGTGCCCACCACGAGGCACCAAACGAACAGCGGCATCGCAATGCGGCCGATAACGCGCATTTCCAGGGCCGGCCAGTAGGCAACGCCGATGTGGTCGATGATCATGGACACCAGGGCGATCATCTTCAGCAAAGAGGTATCCGTGTTACCGGCCAGCGCTTGCGGGCGGGCTGGCAAGGGTGCCTGCTGGGTGGGCATATGCGTTTCCTCACCTATAATCTGGACAGGAGGGTGGCGAGCAAGATCCCGCCGACCATGATGAAAACAATGACGATCGTCACAATCCGGGTGAAGAGTTTCTTCCTGTTCTTCTTTGCTTTGGCGCTCGCGGAAGCCACGTTGAAAACCCCCCTTTCCGGTATGTCTGGCTGCATTATAGCATAAGCGTGCGGGGCGAACAAGTGGAATTGCCAGGCA
>CAYRPW010000416.1:0-2205 GCA_964426145.1 uncultured Oscillospiraceae bacterium | reverse complement strand
CTGCTGACCAACGATGTGTTCGTCACCAAGGACCAGCTGCTTGCCAACTCCAACGCGCAGGAGATTGACCTGCTGGTCACGTGGCTCTACCGCCTCACCCAGAACTACTATAACTACAAAATGGCGTCGGTGCTCGGCATCCTGATCTTCGTGATCAGCGCGGTGTTTACGGTGGTCGCCTTCCGCGGCATGATCCGGGGCGACAGAGAGGAGCGGTTCCAGTGAAATACTTCAAGCTCACCATGCGGCATTTGGTTCTCGCGTTCCTCGCGCTGTTCTGGCTGATCCCGATCCTCTGGCTGGTGGCGACGTCGTTCGGCGCGGACACGGGCCCCAATATCCGCAGCTTTTTCCCGCAGGAGCTATCGCTTGCGCAGTATAAAAGCCTACTCTTCGGCGCGGACGACGTTGCCCGTTTCCCCAGTTGGTTTCGCAACACCCTCACCATCGCAATCTTTACGTGCATCATCTCGTCGGTCTTCGTGCTGATGGTGGCCTATGCCATGAGCTGCATGCGGTTTAAGGCGCGCAAGGGCATGATCACGTTTGCGAGCACGCTATCGCTGTTTCCCGGGTTTCTGTCGATGATCGCGGTGTATTTCATCATGAAATCCATCGGGCTGACCAACTCCAGCATCGGCTTGATCCTGGTGTACTCGGGCAGCTCCGGCCTGGGGTACCTGATCGCCAAAGGGTTTTTCGATACCGTGCCCAAATCCATGCGCGAAGCCGCTTACATCGAGGGCGCGTCCGAGTTCAAGGTGTTCTACCGCATCGTGCTGCCGCTTTCCAAGCCGATCATCGTGTATACGGTCATCGCCGCGTTCCTGGCGCCGTGGATGGATTTCATCTTCGCCAACATCATGCTCAACTCCGGACTGTCGGAAAACAAGACCGTCGCCATCGGCCTGTACGCGATGGTGGACAAGGTGCGCATCAACAACTACTTTGGCCAGTTCTGCGCGGGCGGGGTGCTGGTCAGCATCCCGATCTCCATCCTGTTCATCATCATGCAGAAGTTTTACGTGGAAGGCGTTACCGGCGGTTCGGTGAAAGGCTGACGCGGGTATCAAAACGGTATACAGCACAAAGGCCGCCCCGAAAGGGGCGGCCTTTGTTTGCTTTGTTTGTTTACCTTTACCGGTACAGCGGGCCGTAGGCCGCGCAGGCGCGGTAGTCCGCACCCTCCGCGTCCATGCCGAATGCGTTCCACGCCGCGGGGCGGAAAATTGTCTCCTCCGGCACGTTGTGCATGGAAACGGGGATGCGCAGTATGCTGCACAGGGTAATCAGATCCGCGCCGATGTGGCCGTAGCTGATGGCGCCGTGGTTTGCGCCCCAGGCGCGCATCACCTCGTAGGCGGTGGTAAAGTTGCCGCAGCCCGTGGTGCGCGGGGCAAACCACGTGCACGGCCAGGTATAGTCCGTCCGCTTCCACAGCGCGTCGGATACGGCGTCGGGCAGTTTTACGGTCCAGCCTTCGGCAATCTGCATCACGGGGCCCAGGCCCTTGACGAGGTTGAGGCGCATCATGGTCACGGGCATTTCGGCTTCGGTCAAAAACCGGCTGGAATACCCGCCGCCGCGGAAATACCCGTTATCGGCGGCGTTCCACGTGGTGGCGGCAAGCATCGCGTCGATATCCGCCTGGGTCACCTCGTACCAGGGCTTCATCAGGTGCTCGCCTTTTTCATTTTTGCTCTGGCCGTTTGCGTCCAGGCAGGCCGCGCCGGAGTTGATCAGGTGAATGATGCCGCCCGCCTTAGCCGCCTTGCCTTCGAGGGCATAACCGGTCGCGCCGAGGATCGCCTCGGGGCTCCAGTAGGTGCGCACGTCGGCGAAGATCTGCGCCGTGTTGGTGAGAAGCTTGCCAAACAGCATGCCGATGCCGTTGAGCACGTCGTTTTCCGTAGCGAGAATATAGGGCTCGCGCGCGCCGTTCCAGTCAAACGAGGTGTTCAGGAGCGCTTCGGGGAAGTCGCAATTGGGATAAAAGTCCGTCCACTGCCGCTGGCCCTGGAAACCCGCCGCAATCGCATTGTGCCCGAGCCGCTCTTCCAGGCATCGGTCGGGGAGGTTTTCGTTGCCGCTCATCAGGTCTTTGATGATGCACATCATCTTGACGACGAACGCCCAGTCATCCTCTTTCTGAGCCGCGGTTTTCTGGATGCCCGCGGGGTTTTTGTCGAACCCTTCCTTGCACTT
>CAYRPW010000415.1:0-2213 GCA_964426145.1 uncultured Oscillospiraceae bacterium | reverse complement strand
CAACGACAAATGTTCGCCTCAAAATGAAATAGCGGCTATTTTTGCACATCAACCTGATTTAGCAAGATTGTAAAATCTTGCAAGGACTCCTTTCATAGTCCTGATTGGTGTTATCAATACCGCAACGATCAGTTGTAGTTGCGGGTTCTCCCACGGGAGTCTCGCCCGTGCTTGTGCCATATGCCTCTTGCGGAGGAACCAGACACGACCCTGTGAGGGTGGATGGCTTCGGCTTCAGAAAACCAGTCTGGAGCCACGACCAAGCCTTACGAGTTAGATCAATGGACAAACCTCTTCCTTCAAGGTTCAGCTTGTCCTTATCCGACTTTTCTTGCCTGTCCGTCTTCTCTTCTACCGAGAATGTTTGTCTTTCTTGGATGCCCATGCCTCTCCTGCCTATAACCAAGGCTGCGGAGGTGTGGCGGTTCAACGAGTACATCTTCTGGTACTTGAGTTGTCCCAAAACGCTCGTGAATGCAGAATGGACTTCCCTAACTGCAACCCCTTCCTTGGATGCCCGACTCTGTATGGCGTCCAATATCTTGCGATACAGGAAATTGGACTTGATCCTATTGAACTTGTGGTAGGAGTACTTTGCCTTGAAGGTGAGTTTCTCAACCACTATCGGCTTGTCTTTGGATTTTGCTAGAGCAACGGCTTCCTTCGCCAGAAGCCGAATATCATTGTCCCTCTTGCCAGCTTCAGCATGTTGGATTCTGTCTTTCTTAATGTAACAGTGACAAAGGATGTTCCCGTCAGAATCAGTTTCAACTACGGCCACTCCATCTGGGTTCGTGTCAATCCCGATAACGCCGTTACCATCATCGAATGACAATGGAGCCAAGCCGCTATCACACGATACTACCACCGAAAATCTGTTACCATCCTTCCTTACAACCCTGACATCGTAACAGGAAGAGTCGAAGGGTCTGCCCTCTTGCAGAAACAATTTGCCTCTAATCCAGTCTCCCCGTTCCGATGGATTGTTTATCCATAGCTCATTGCCAACGACCCTGATGTTCGGATTCCCGTTCTTCGTTCGGTCTCCCCTTGAATAAAGTTGATTGTTTCTGACATTTAGCCACTCGTTCTTGGAAATTTCCTTTGTCTGCAACCTCTTCCAGTTGCGTTTTCCTCCAAATACGGAATGATCCTGATTGACCATCTGGGCAACCATGCAGGCATCATTCACATATCTCTGGTTCAGTGGCTCCATATAGTTTCTCTTCACATATTTCCTGATCTCATTGCCCTTTAGACCATGCTTGTGTATGGCTTGGTAAGCAGACCTTACGGCAGAAGAATAGTTCCTGATGATGCCATTAACCTTGACGGCATCGCTATCATTAAACCATATCTCTCCATGAGTTGTCTTCCTTACTTGCATTTCTTTGGCCTCCCTCCTCGTCTTCCGTATAGCCTAGCCGAATAGGAAGTCACCAACGAAATTATGTCATCAACAAGTTCCTGCTCAAACTCCTTCTTCTGATCGTCCTCAATGATAACGATGGCGACATTGTAGCTGTCGCAATATGACTTGAAGGTTTCAAACCCATATCTAGCTATCCTGTCCTTGTACTCCAATACAACTCTGGCGACATCACCTTGCGAGACCCTCTTGAGCAACTTCTTGAACTCACGTCTGTTTTCGTTCAGACCAGAGCCAATGTCCTTGAATAACTCGACCTGCCATTTGTTCTTGTAACAGTGCTCAAGGACTCTTCCAATCTGCCTCTCAAGGTTCTCCTTTTGTTTCTGGGTACTGCACCTGCAATAAGCCAAAGTGACCGTCTGTTTTTCAGTCTGTAATGTACCGTTGAGTCTGTCAATCTCTGACTGTGGTATCCTTCTGTGCTTCCCGACAGTCCTTTCAGCCCTTATTTTTCCTGCCGCATCCCAGTTTCTCAAGGTCTTCGTCGTTACCCCTAGAGCCTTGGATGCCCTTGATAATGTTACAAGCTCTGTCATAATGCTCCTGAAACTCCTCTGGTTTCATGTCCGTAGCCAGAGGAGGATTGATCGGATATATCGTCCCGTCCTCCGTCTCGAACTCTTCCCTTGTCACTCTTACTATTCTCTTATTCATAATTATTTACTCTTTTCCTCTATTTATTTTACGATATTATACAATTTTTTCCAACTTCAGAGGTAACAGTTAAACCTCCTTCAAAGCATCAACAAGTTCCTTGTAGTTGAAAAAGATGTCCGTGGCG
>CAYRPW010000414.1:0-2230 GCA_964426145.1 uncultured Oscillospiraceae bacterium | reverse complement strand
TCTGGATAAACGCCTCGCCCACGAAAATCAGCACGCCCGCAACGCCCAGATACGCCATGTCCATCGGCGCGGCGAAGAACAGCAGATATCCGAGCACCACCAAAACGGTGGCCGCCGTATAGAGTTTGCGACGGGAGAACTTCCTGCGCAGCAGGGTAAACACGCCAAGCGCCAGAAGCTGCGATACGCCCAGCACCGCGGCGAACACCGCGTACATATTCTCATCGCCGTACGCATACTTGAAGAAGTACACGCCAAACGACGTCGTGGTGGAGTAGCCGATCATAAACAGCGACATCGAAGCCGCCACCCACATCAGCTGGTCGTTTTTCACCAGCACGCGCAGCATTTCCCGCAGCGTGGTTTTCTCCTCCGGCTTATAATAGCCTTTGCGCTCCTTCACGCCCAGCAGCGTGAACAAGAGGAAGCCCAGCATCAGCACCGCGATGAGCACCGCGAACACAAACCAGCCGGTTTTCGCGCTGCCAAGGGCGGAAGACAGCGCGTTGGTGGCCGGAATGATGCCCACCACCACGGCGAACAGCCCGATATTGGCGCAGATGCGCGCAAACGAGCCGATCTTCTCCCGCATGCCCTGATCGGTGGTCAGCGACGGCATCATGGACCAGTAGGCGATATCGTTGAGCCCGTAGAAAATATCCCAGATCACGTACAGAAAACCGAAGGTAACGATATACGCGGTGTCATGAAGCCCAAGCTCCGTAAACACCAGCACCATGCTGACGCTGCCGACCAGCGCGCCGATCAGGATCCACGGCTTGAACTTGCCGAAACGGGACTTTGTGTTGTCCACGATCAGCCCCATCAGCGGATCGTTGAACGCGTCGAACAGGCGCAGCACCAACAGCAGCGCGGTGATCACGCCCAGGGTGGCGTCGGACACGATCCGCACCTCGGTGATGTACACCATCAGATACATACTGACCATGGAATAGAACATGTCGCGCCCGATGGTGCCAAGCCCGAAGAAAACGCGGTTCTTGCGATCCTGGTTCTTCATGCGCCTTTCTCCTCCTCCGCCGAAACGGTATACAGATTGGATCCGAAATCGCCCAATAACCGAAGGTTGGGATGATAGCCCGTGCCGCAGAACTGATTGCTGAGCTGGAGCCCGCTTTCCAGAAGCCGCCCGGTACCTGTGTAGCGCTCCACGGCGTCGCGCAGGACGAAATTGCGGTTAAGCACTTGAAACAGCCAGCCGTCCGCGCGCAGGCGCACGGGCAGCGCGTGGGAAAGCAGGTTTCCGAACCGCCGGATGAACAGGCTCTGCGGAACGGTTTCCACGCGGTAGCGTTGCGCAGGGTGCAGGCCGTAAAGCTTCAGGCGGTCAAACCTGCCGCCGGGCGCGGACATCATTTGGAAAAAGCCGCCGACGCTTTTCGCCTGCTCCTTGTCCACGCACTGCCAGGTGCGCTGGCGGGGCCGGTCCAGATCGCCGCGGTAGAACGTACCATATTGCAGGATGCTCCGATGCCGCTTGAAAAACGCGATCTGCCGCTTGATTTCCCTGCGTTCTACGCGGGAAAGCCTGTTCACGTCCAGCTCGTACCCCAGGCAGCCGAAAGCCGCCACGTTGAACCGGGTGGACAGCGGCGTATCGCGCAGGGTTTGGTGCGAGGGGACGGCGGCCACGTGCGCACCCATCGCGGACAGCGGATACAGGCAGGAAAGCCCGCCCTGGATTTCCAGCCGCTCGACGGGATCGGTGTTATCGGACGTCCAGACTTGCGGGGAAAAGCACAGCATGCCCAGATCAAACCGGTTGCCGCCGCTGGAGCAGCTTTCCAGCAATATGTGCGGACGGGGGCGGAACACGCGGGCAAGCACCTCGTACAGCCCGAGGATATAGCGATGGAAGAACTCCCCCTGATCCTTAAGGCAGGGGGAATAGCAATCGGTCATGTGCCGGTTGTAATCCCATTTCACGTAATCGATCCGGCAGGTGTCCAGAATGCGCGACACGTTTTCCACGATATAATCCCGCACCGCGGGGTTGCACAGGTCCAGCACCAGCTGGTTTCTGCCCAGGGAGGGCTGCCGCCCCGGCGTTTGTACGGCGTACTCGGGATGCGCGCGGTACAGATCGCTGTCCGGATTGACCATCTCGGGCTCAAACCACAGGCCGAACCGAAGCCCCATGCCGTGTATGCGCGCCGCCAGGTCTTCCATGCCCCGGGGAAGCTTGCGCGGATGGATCGAATAATCGCCC
>CAYRPW010000413.1:0-2231 GCA_964426145.1 uncultured Oscillospiraceae bacterium | reverse complement strand
AGTGATCGGCGTGATTTCCCGGGTATTGACGATCAATATCCCATCCTCTCTTAAATAGGATATGGCGCGCGCCGCCTCCAAGGGTTCGAACGACAGCAGAAAATCTGCACTGCCGCTTGAAACCAGCGGTGCGTGCACATCATTTCCGATGCGGACATGCGTAATCACGCTGCCGCCGCGCTGCGCCATGCCGTGCACTTCGCTGACCTTCACACCCACCTGCTGCTCGATTGCCGCCTGTGCGAGAATTTTACTGGTTAACAGCGTTCCCTGCCCGCCGACCCCGACGATGACGATGTTGACATTCAGGAGGTTCATTTGGCATCGTCTCCTTTCACAATCGCCCCGAACGGGCAAACCTGCGAGCACATGCCGCAGCCCGTGCACAGCGACGCGTTGATCTCCACATGATCACCTTTACGCTGGATTGCCTGGCACGAGACTTTTAAACAGGTGCCGCAGTTTTTGCAGCCTTCCGTATGGTAAGGCTGACGCGGCGTTTTATCAATCAGTGCGCAGGGCCTGCGGGCGATGATCACGCTGACCGCGTCACGCTGCGTTTCTTCCTTGAGTACGCGTTTCACTTCGTCCAGATTCAAAGGATCCACGACCGTAACATGCTCTACGCCGCAACCTTTACAAAGCGTTTCCAGGTCGATCATCGGCGCCGGATTTCCATGGATATCCATACCCGTGGACGGATTCTGCTGATGTCCGGTCATTCCGGTAATCCGGTTATCCAGCACCAGCACGGTGATCGCTTCGTTGCCATACACCGCGTCGATCAAGCCGGTAATCCCGCTGTGGATAAACGTGCTGTCGCCAAGCACGGCAACCGTAGTCTTGGAGAATTCTTTTCCGCGCGCGCGCTCCGCGCCGCTTGCCATGCCGATGCTGGCGCCCATGCACAGACACGCGTCCATCGCCGAAAGCGGCGGCAGCGCAGCCAGCGTATAACAGCCGATGTCGCCCATAACGTGCAGCTTCATGCGGCTGAGCACATGAAATATTCCGCGGTGGGGACAACCGGGGCAGAGCGTTGGCGGGCGGAGGGGGAGTTCCAAAGGCGCCGCGCATGCCGATACGCTGTTGAGCACGGCGCAGCGGATGCGATCTACGTTCAGCTCACCCTGAATGCCCGTAAGCGATTTGCCCTCGCAGACAATCCCGGCGGCTTTGATCTCTTTTTCAATCAAGCCTTCCAGCTCTTCGATCACAATCAGCCGTTTTACCCGTTTGGCGAATTCTTCGATCGTTCGCATCGGCAGAGGATAGACCATGCCGAGTTTCAAAGTGCTTGCATCCGGGAGCGCGTCCCGAACATATTGATAACACACGCCGCTTGTAATAATGCCGATTTCGCTGCTGCGGTATTCCGTCACGTTGATCGCAAGCTCGTTCGCGTCTGCAGCCAGCGCGTCCTCCCGTTTTTCTACAATCAGATGGCGCTTTTTGGCCATGCCTGGCATCATAACGTATTTTGCAGGATCCTTCACATAGGGTTTGAGTTCCGCCTCTTCGCGCGGCAATTGCTGCACAAGGCTTCTCGCATGGGCGATGCGCGTCGTCAGGCGCACGATCACCGGCGTATCGTATGTCTCGCTCATTTGAAACGCGAGCTTCGTAAAATCCTTGCATTCCTGGCTATCGGAAGGTTCCAGCATCGGCAAATGCGCCGCCTTCGCATAGTAGCGGCTGTCCTGTTCGTTTTGGCTGGAATGCATAGCCGGATCATCTGCAACGACGATCACAAGGCCGCCGCTCACCCCCGTATAGGCAGCGGTGAACATCGGATCGGCAGCGACGTTCATGCCCACATGCTTCATGCAGGTCATCGCGCGCGCTCCGGCCATAGCCGCTCCGAACGCTACTTCCATGGCAACCTTTTCGTTGGTCGCCCATTGGGTACTGATCTGCGGATACAGTGCGGCAGCCTCGGTAATCTCCGTACTCGGCGTTCCCGGGTAGCTGGATATGACCCGTACCCCGGCTTCCCATGCGCCTCGCGCAATTGCCTGGTTGCCAAGCAGCAATTGATACTGGTTTTGCACGTTTAGGCTACTGTTTTGCATGCTCTGTTCCTTTCCGTGATTTCATCCTCCGCCCTTGTGACAGCCGCGGCAGTATACCAGGCTGAAACGGACGATAATTAAAGTACAGTATAGCACAGCACGAAAGGATAGAAAAGTTGAAAACAAAAAAACACAGGCGTCTGCCTGCGTTTCAAACCG
>CAYRPW010000412.1:1048-2237 GCA_964426145.1 uncultured Oscillospiraceae bacterium | reverse complement strand
GCTTCATCACGATGAGATCGGTATTGTCGCCCACGTAGCAGCTGGTCGCCCCCAGATGGATGATGGGCTTGGCCAGCGGGCACTGCAGGCCGTAGGCGTACACGTGGCTCATCACGTCGTGCCGGGTTTCGGCCTCGCGGCGCTCCGCGTCCTCGTAATTCACGTCGTCCGCATGCGCTTCCAGTTCGGCGATCTGCTGATCCGTAATCGGCAGCCCCTGCCTTTGCTCGGCCTTCGCCAGGCTGATCCACAATTTCCGCCAGGTTTTGAATTTATTATCCTCCGAAAACACGAACTGCATCTCGCGGCTCGCGTACCGGGCGGAGAACGGACTCACATAGATACTGTGATCATCGCGCATCGTACGACCTCCTTGCTGCTTGGACGAATGAGATACTTCTAATTAGGAATGAGGAATTAGGAATGAGGAATGGCGGAAAGATTGCTCCGCAATCTCATCATATCACGAATGAAACAGCAAAACATCAAAAACGCCGATCAATAATGTACACCAAGTCATTCGTTCCTCTTCAATTCCCCGGTTGCGTAAGCAACCGCACCGCCATTCATCATTCCTAATTCGTGATTTCTCATCGGAAATAAGCCACTCCATTCTCGAATATCGGCTGGAACTTATCCCCATCGACATTCTTATACAAATTGCGTCCGGCGCGCTCGGAATGCGCCATCTTGCCGAACACCCGCCCGTCCGGCGAGAGGATGCCCTCCACGGCGAGCGCGCTTCCGTTGGGGTTATAACGCCGGTCCATGGTGGGGCTGTCGGAGAGATCTACGTACTGGGCGGCAATCTGCCCGTTCGCGGCAAGCTGATGAAGCAGCGCGTCCGGGCACACGAAGCGCCCTTCGCCGTGGCTGACGGGAACGGTGTGGATATCGCCCACGCGGCAGCCCGCAAGCCACGGGCTGTTGACGGAGGCGATCCGGGTGCGCACCAGCATGCTCTGGTGGCGGCCGACGGGGTTAAAGGTCAGGGTGGGGCACTGATCGTCGGTCGTAAGGATCCGGCCGAACGGCACCAGCCCCAGCTTGATCAGCGCCTGAAAGCCGTTGCAGATGCCAAGGATCAGCCCGCCGCGGTTGTCCAGCAGGCCGGTTACGGCCTCGGTCATCCGCGGGTTGCGCATGAACGCCACGATGAACTTGCCGGAGCCGTCCGGCTCGTCGCCGC
>CAYRPW010000412.1:0-1038 GCA_964426145.1 uncultured Oscillospiraceae bacterium | reverse complement strand
GGGAACACCACCATCTGCGCGGCGTCCATCTGCGCGGCGATGCGCTCCACGCTGCGGGATACGTGCTCCGGGGTGAGGTTTTGAATGAGCGCGATCACGGGCTCCGCCCCGGCGCGTTCCAGCGCGCGGGCGGTGTCCACCTCGCAGTTGGTGCCGGGGAACGTGGGGATGACCGCGCGCGGGCGCGCGTGCTTCACGGCGGGCGCGGCCCAGGTTTTTGCATGGGGCGCGGCCTGTTCCACCGCCGCGCCGGGCGCGCGGTAGGGGAACACGCTGTGAAGTTTATTTTCCCAGGCTTCCTGCAGGGGCTGCAGATCGTAGGTTTCACCCCGGTAAGAAAGCGTATAAGCCTCCGTGGTCTGCCCGAGCTTCTCGCCAAACGGCAGCGCTTCCGTTGCCTCCGCGAGGATCCCGCCGATGTCCTGGGTAAACAGATCGCGCGCAAAGTTTTCGTCCACCGCCGCGCCGATGCGGTTGCCCAGCGCCATCTTGAACAGCCCTTCGGCGATGCCGCCCAAACCCACCGCCCAGGCCGAAACCACGCGCTTTGCCTTGATTTCCGCATGGACGGCCGCAAGCGTCCGCATGAAGGTTTCTTTAGCGTAGGGAAGGTAATAAAGCGCATGTCCCGCGGCTTTGAACTCCGGCGAGATCACCGTATCCGCGCTGCCGGGGGCGACTGCGAAGGACACGAGCGTGGGGGGAACGTGCAGGGTTTCGAACGTGCCGCTCATGCTGTCCTTGCCGCCGACGGCGGCAACGCCGTAATCCAGCTGCGCGCTGAGCGCGCCCAACAGCGCCGCCAGGGGCTTGCCCCACGAAGCGGGAGCTTCGGTCATGCGCTCGAAATATTCCTGCAGGGTAAGGTAAGCCTTCGCCGCGTCGAACCCCGCGGCGGCCAGCCGCGCCAGGCTTTCCGTCACGCTCTGGTACGCGCCTTCAAACGGGCTCTGCGCCATCAGCTGCGGGTGAAAGCCGTACGCCATGCCCGAACAGGTGTCAGTATCGCCGTGCAGAACCGGCAACTTCGCCGCCATG
>CAYRPW010000411.1:0-2238 GCA_964426145.1 uncultured Oscillospiraceae bacterium | reverse complement strand
ATGGTGAAATCGCCAGCCCCGTCGATCTTGCCGGATTCGGTGATCTCGTGCGGGATGGCCTTGACGAAGTTCTTCATCAGGATGATGAGCCAGGGGTTCATCAGAAGCGGCAGGAGAACGGCCAGGTAATTATCCTTCAGCCCGTAGATTTTCACGATAACGTAATAGAAGGGAACCAGCCCCGCGGTAAACAGCGACGTAAAGTAGATGAAGAACGAAATCTTGTTGCGCAGCTGGAAATCCTTACGCTGCAGGGCGTAGCCGGTCATGGCGACGATGAACAGGCCGATGAGCGTACCCACGACCGTCATGCCGATGGTCACGACGTACGAGCCGATTAAAAGATCCGGGTTTTGGAGGATCAGCTCATACGAGCGGAAGGAGATCACCGACGGCCAAAGCGCAAAGCCCGTGCGGCGGATGGCGGATTCATCGGAGAACGAGGAGGAAAAGATCAGCCAGAACGGAATGATGCACGCCACGGCGAAGAGGCTGACCAGCACGTAGGTAAAGCCGCGGATGGTGCGGTCCGTCCAGTCCAGTTTCAAATGGCGGAATTTGCCGACTTCAGGTTTCTTTTTCACGGTCTTCTCCTTTCTAGAACAGCGCGTAATCGGATTCGATGCGGCGGACGACCGTGTTGGCGATCAACACGATGCCAAACCCGACGACGGATTGGAACAAGCCCACCGCGCTGCCCTGGGAAAAGTTGAAGTTATTCATCAGCGCCCGGTACACGTAGGTTTCGATGATATCCGTTGTTTTAAACAGCACGGAGTTATTGCCGACCAGGTTGTAGAACAGCCCGAAATTGCCGCGGATGATGCCGCCCATCGCAAACAGCAGCAGGATGATGACGGTAGGCTTCAGGCAGGGAAGCATGATATAGCGGATGCGCTGGAAGCCGTTCGCCCCGTCTACGGTGGCGGCCTCGATCATCGATTCGTCGATGGAGGTGATGGCGGCGAAGTAGATGACCGTGCCGTACCCGGTGGTTTGCCAGAGGTTCACCAGCACGATGATGAACGGCCACGCGCCGGCCTGGGAGTATAGCTTGGGCATATCGGAACCCATGGAGCGCACAAGGGAGGAAATAAAGCCGTAATCATAGTTGATGAGGTTATACACCAGCAGGCTTACGAGCACGGGCGAAATGAAGTACGGCAGGAACATCATGGACTGCGTGGTTTTCTTGAACCGCTTGGACTGCACTTCGTTCAAAAGAATCGCAAACGCGATCTGCAGGAAGTTGCCAAGCAGGATAAATGCCAGATTAAACAAAATGGTGTTGCGAAGCAGTAGCAGCAATTGCCCCGAAGTGAACAGGAAGGCGAAGTTTTTGAGGCCGACATACGGGCTTCCGAAAATGCCCTTCACATAGTTGAATTTCGTAAATGCGATATAGCTGTACGGCATGGGGATATAGAAAAACGCAATGAAGAACAGGATCGCAGGCAGGCACATCAGCAAAAGCGTTTTGCTCTGCCTGGTGTTTTTCCAGAGCGAATTTCGCTTGAGCCCGGCCGGGAGTGTAACCGCCGCGCCTTCCGTGTTCCGAAAGCGTGCTCTATGCAACACAATCACCTCTCTATTTGTAAACGTTTACTTTTCATCAATATAACGCATGCTTCCGTCTTTGTCAACACTGGTATGTAAGATTTGGAATCTTTTAATCATTTTTATCCTATGCTTTTCGCCCCATAAGCATGAAAACGGCGCACACAAACGATTTGAGTTCAACGTTCGGCATACTGCTGGAAACAGGCGTAAGCAGATTATTGAGAAACGTTTTCATAAGTGTTGCGTTTCCAGACAAACGATAGTAGAATAAGAAAAGCGCTTCGGCCGCCAAGCGGCCGACCGCTACGCACGCTCCGCCCTTCTGCGGGAAGATCGCGGCCAAATACGCCAAAGATCCGAGGGTACCTATGCGCAGCAGTAAAATCAACATCTTCGACATCGCCAGCGAAGCGGGCGTATCCATCGCCACGGTTTCGCGCGCGCTCAGCGATTCGCCCAACCTGAATTCCGCCAGGCAGCGCAAGGTGCTGGAAGTCGTGCAAAAATACAACTACAAACCCAGCGTCGCAGCCAGAGGGCTAAACCAGGGTCACTCCAAGCTCATCAGCATCGGGCTTCCGGAGATTACGCACCCGTTCTACAGCGAAATGTTTTCCGCCGCGGCCGACGAAGCCAGAGCCAAGGGTTACTCCCTGCTCATCTCGCGCATCCCCGACA
>CAYRPW010000410.1:0-2247 GCA_964426145.1 uncultured Oscillospiraceae bacterium | reverse complement strand
ATCGATCTGATGAATTCATTGAAAAACAAGATTGATACCGCCATCGTTCTGATTACGCATGATATGGGCGTTGTTGCAAACATGGCGCAGCGGGTTTACGTGATGTACGCAGGCAAAATCGTGGAGCATGGCGCCGTGCATGATTTGTTCAAAAATCCCAAGCATCCGTACACCTGGGGGCTTCTATATTCTATACCGCGGCTGGATGCTCCGGCGAAAGGCGCTATGGAGTTTATACCAGGTACGCCGCCTGATCTGATCAGCCCGCCCAAAGGCTGCGCCTTCGCGGCAAGGTGCCGCCATGCCATGAATATCTGCGCTGCGCAGCAGCCGTCGTTTTATCATTTTGATGAACCGGATCACTACGCCGCTTGCTGGCTGTACAGCGAAACCGCCAAAGAGAAGTACGCCGACGTTATTGTAAAGCGAGGCAAAGAAAATGGCTGACAGAATACTATTTGAACTGAAATCGGTCAGCAAACATTTTCAGGTGAAGAACGCGGGCGTGCTGAAGGCCGTCAACGATGTGGATCTGACCATCTATAAGGGCGAGACGCTGGGGCTCGTCGGCGAATCCGGCTGCGGGAAAACAACGCTCGGCCGGACGCTGGTAAAGCTGTACAAAAACGACGGCGGATCCATTGCCTACAAAGGAAAGGATATCTGGAGTCTGAACCGCAGCCAAAACCTTACATACCATAAGAACGTGCAGATTATTTATCAGGATCCGTATGCGTCGCTCAATCCGCTTCATGTTATCCGGCAGTCGATTGGAGAGGGATTGGAAATCCATAACCTGTACAGGGGGAAAAAGCGCACGGACCGCGTGATGGAACTGCTGCATATGGTCGGATTAAACCAGGAGCACGCCAACCGATTCCCGCACGAGTTTTCCGGCGGCCAGCGCCAGCGAATCGGCATTGCGCGGGCGCTTGCGGTTGAACCCGAGGTGATTATCTGCGATGAGCCGCTTTCGGCGCTCGATGTTTCCATTCAGGCGCAGATCGTTAACCTCATCATGGGCCTGCAAAGAGAAATGGGGCTTTCCTACCTGTTCATCACCCATGACCTGTCCCTGGTTAAACAGATATCGGACCGGATTGCGGTGATGTATCTCGGGTCAATCGTGGAACTCGCTCCGGCGCAATCGCTCTATGAATATCATTATCATCCCTACACAAGCGCATTGCTATCGGCGATCCCGATCCCGGATCCGGAGGTGGAGGCGCGCAGAAAGCGTATTCTGCTGTCCGGTGACGTACCAAATCCCATTAACATCGGCGGCGGCTGCAGCTTTCGAAACCGCTGCCCCAAGGCAACGGAACGCTGCGGCATGGAATGCCCGAACCTGCGGGAGGTTGCACCGGAACATTTCGTAGCCTGCCACTACGCGGAATAAGGAGAGAAAGATGCTGAAAACCCATGATATACAAGCTGTTCTGGCACAAGCGCTTCACTGCGGCGCGGAATTTGCCGAGCTTTTCATGGAAGACAGTGAGGAATCGTCCATCGAGTTTGACAGCGTCGTGGGCGGATTGACTCGGCTGCGGACATATGGCGTTGGTATCAATCTGATCGCCAACAATCGAAACGCATATGTGTACACCAACGAACAAACGCCTAAGGCGCTTCTGGAGGCGGTTGAACAGGCGGCGGCGCTGCTGAACCTGACGGGCCAGGGCAGTGCCCGGCTGGGGCCAAGAAATACGCTTGCGATTGCCAATCCCTGCCCTGTGCGCATCGTTCCGTCATCCGTATTGAATCAGGATAAGATCGCAATGCTTAAAGAGGCGGATACCGCCGCCCGGTCGGTTACGCGCTTCCTGCGCCGCATCAGGCTGACCTATTTTGAACGTGATCAAAAAGTGCGCATGGTGAATACCGACGGCACAGACGCGCAAGACCGGCGTGTGACGACCCGCCTCAGGTACATTCCGCTGATCGAGAACGAACTGGGTGCCGTAAGCCGTTTTGGCGATTATGCCGCGGCAGCAGGGTATGAAGCGCTGTCCGGCGGCGCGTTTATTCCGCGCATGACCAAGTTTATCCGGGAAATGGAGAGCTCGCTTTCCGCCGATGAAGCACCCAGCGGAAGGGTGCCGGTCATTTTGGAGGGCGGAAGCTGCACCGGCGTATTTTTTCATGAAGCCTGCGGCCATCAATTGGAAACGAATGAACTCAAAAATAACGGCCTGTTCTGGGACAAACGCGGGGAGACGGTTGCCTCGCCCAAGGTGACGCTGATTG
>CAYRPW010000409.1:0-2249 GCA_964426145.1 uncultured Oscillospiraceae bacterium | reverse complement strand
TTGGCAGGCATTCGGACTTGCGGGCATCATAGACACGCTGCAGGGCCTTGCGCTTTTCGTTGATGATCCTGATGGCGTTGCCCAGCTTTTCCGCGGTGATTTCGTTGCCGGTAAGGTCTTCAACAACTTTTGCGAATTCCGCAATCTCGTCCTTCCACTTGAGGATGTCCTTATCCCGTTTCATCTGGGGAACGTCCATAATGTGCATCGGCACATCTTCTCCGAGAATCTCATACGCTTTTTTCTTGCCGTCGCAAGTGGTCTCGCCAACGTACATGTCGGCAATGCGGAAAAACGGACAGGTTTTGCCCAGCCGCGCACCCACGGAAGCCTTGACCAGCGAGCAGGTGCTCTTGGGAAGTACGGTTTCGCCGTCGGGCACCCAAAACTGGGAGCCGCCGCAAAGGCCCGTGAAGATACCGTTTGCTGCAATGATCACTTCATCCGGAACATAAACGCAAAACGTACCGAATACCTTTCGTCCGTTCTTCTGCGCTTCAATCAGCTCCGCAGGCCGGATGCCGTGAACTTCAGAGATCACGAGGTCCCAGAAATCCATACCCTTCGGGCGGTTCTCCTGTGTCAGGAAAACATTGCCGACAGCGGCCGGCAGCACCTGGCATAGCGCATCGTGGGTTTCCAGATCCATCCCGAGGTCTTTCCACATCTGTACATAATCTGACATTATTCATCCTCCTAAAATATTTAACTGCCCCGACAGTCAGACCAGCAGCTCATACCAGCCATCCGTTTCAATATCGGCTTCTTTTACTGTTTTCTTGATGATGCTTCTTGCTTCTACGTCCGCGCACCACGACATGCCGCAGCCCGCGCTGATATCTGTCGGCACAGGAATCAATCTGCCGGGGACCCCTTTTTCAATGCAGATTTTCTCCATCGCAATTGCGGATGTCGTAGTGTGAAACGTCACAATCAATTTGAGCTGCTTGGCTCTCATTCGGCCAGCTCCTTTACAGCGCGGACAGCTTCATCCGCATCCTGAAAGTCTGTGAACCAAGCAAAGCTGAACCGGACAGCGCCCTGCCGAGTCGTACCCAGCGCCTGATGCATCCGGGGTGCGCAATGGCCACCGGGCCGTGTCGCGATGTTGTAGACTTCAGACAACTCGTCGGAAACCGTACCGGAATCGTAGTCACGGATATTCAGCGCCACAACAGGAGCGCGGTCCTTTGCCGAAAAATCACCATATACCGTTACCCCATCGATGCCGGATACACCGTCATAAAAGCGGCGCATCAGCTTATCCTCCTTATCGCGGATGGCCGCTATGCCCACCGAGTTAATATAATCCACGGCCGCGGAGAGGCCCGCGATGCCATGTCCGTTCAGCGTACCCGCCTCCAGCAACGCTGGAAGCTGCTCCGGTTGCGTTTTGCTGTAGGTCTGCACGCCGGTGCCGCCCACCTTCCAGGGGCGAATGCTGACGCCTTCGCGGATGCATATTCCGCCGGTACCCTGCGGACCCATCAGCCCCTTGTGCCCGGTAAAGCAGAGGATGTCGATGCCCATGGCTTCCATGTCGATCGGGAAACAGCCTGCGGTCTGGGAAGCGTCCACAATAAACGTAAGGCCGTGCTTTTTTGCGATTTGTGCCACTTGGGCCACATCGATCATATTGCCGGTCAGGTTGGATGCGTGGGTACAGATGATTGCTTCCGTATTGGGCCGGACCAGCCGCTCAAAATCCGCATAATCAATATTACCCAGGCGGTCCGCCGCCACAAAGCTCAGTTCCGCCCGATGCTCCGCTTCCAGCCGGTACAACGGCCGCAAGACGGAGTTGTGCTCTAAATCGGTGGAGATCACATGGCTGCCGGGATTGAGAACACCATTGATGGCAATATTCAGCGCTTCGGTGGAATTGCACGTAAACACCACATGATCGGCACGCTTGCATCCGAAAAACTTCGCGATTTTATCCCGCGTTTCATAGACCGTGCGGGAAGCCTTGAGGCTGTCGGCGTGCGTCCCGCGGGACGAATTGCCCATTGCGCTCATGGCCTGCACGACGGCCTCAATCACTTCGGGCGGCTTGCGCAGCGTTGTCGCCGCGTTGTCAAGATAGATCACGGCCGAATGACCTTGGCGGCGGCGTTCAGTTTTTCTACGATCGAGTACATATTGGCAATCTGTCCGACAGCCAGCTTCTCCGTCAGGCCATAAAAATTCAGGCAGGTGCCGCAGCTCATGATCTCCACGCCCTGCGCTTCCATGCTTCTCAGGTCTTC
>CAYRPW010000408.1:0-2251 GCA_964426145.1 uncultured Oscillospiraceae bacterium | reverse complement strand
GACGTATCGTCCAGATGGAAGGTGCGGCTGGAGGGGCGCATGAAGCTGTAATAGTACAAATAGTAGCTGCCCTGCCGCGTGATGTCCTGCGGAATGGCGCAGACCTCGTCCCACGCCTGCCGCGGGTTTTTTTGCAGGCCGATTCCGGGTGTTTGCAAAAGCGTTTCCAGCAGGAAGGAAAACCGCTTGTGGCTTTCGCCGTGCAGCGCGCCGCCGTGCGACCACCACAGCACGTCGTCATATCCCAGCAGCGTTTCGCCGTGCCCCGGATAGCCGCCGCGCAGCGCGCCTTCCCAGAAGCGGCGCAGCATTTCCTCCCCCGTGAGGTTGCCCCAGCCGTAGGGAAGGTCCCCCTCGTAGGCGATTTCGTCCAGCACCACGGGCTTTTGATACTGCTCGCGCCAGACGGCGGTCAGTTCCGCGCTTTGGTAAAGCTCCGTGCGCTGCACGCTGCAATGGGTGATCCACGGACGGGTGTAATCGTACCGGTGAAAGCAGTTGTGGATGGAGCGCAGGCGGCCGTAAGGGTCGTGATCGCGGATGGTCTGCGCGATCTGCTCCCAGTCCGCCAGGGTTTTGCCGCGCATCAGGTCGTACTCGTTGGCAAGCGACCACCACACGTTGCGGTACGCGGAAAACCGGCTGAGCAGGTATTTCAAATAAAACGCATCCTGCCGCGGAGTCATGCAGGAAAACCCCCAGCGGTCGTAGGGGTGGAACAAAATGAGATCGGCCTCGATATTCAGCTCCGCAAGCCGCCCGATGCACCGCTCCAGATGCCGGAAGTGCGCGGGATTGAAGCGGGTAAAATCCCAGGCGTTGCCCGCCGCCGTTTCGGTGTACGAACCGAAGTTCTCCATCGTCAGCACGGACGAATCCATCGGCGTGCCCGCGAAGGGATAGGAACGCGGCTCGCCGAGGTTATAGGCGTAGTGCTTGGGAAACACGCAGAAGCGGATTTTGTTGAACGCGCTGCGTTTGAGCGTTTCCAGCGTCTGCTCAATCAGCGCGTCGCTTTGCAGCGCCCACACATAGCAGGTGGTGCCGATGGAATAGTACGGGGTTCCGTCGGCATAGGCGAAATGGAACGTGTTGTGCACGCGCACCGGCCCGTGGCTGCCCGCCTGCGCCGGAAGCGCCGTAAAACTGCCGCCGCAGGGCTCTGAAAGAAACGAAGCGCGGACTAAAAACGTATACGCCCCGGCGTACGAGGGCATAAACCGCACGCGGTACACGCCGTCGCCGTCGTAAAAGCCCGAAACGGCCACCCGCTCATCCCTGCCGACAAACTCCCCCTCCAGGGTCTGCTCCGCAAAGGGGTTGCCCTCCGCCGGGCCCCGCAGGGTAACCTCGTATACATCCCACCGCCGCACCGTTTGCGCAAATTGTAACTCCGGCACCGTATTCATCCGCATCGCCTTCCCGCCGTACCGCTTAAAATGGTCTGCCCAAAGCGTACCATGTTTCCCGGCCGCAGGCAACCGGAAAAACCCGGCGGCCTTGTGTTTTGCCGCGGGTTTGGCTATGATAGCGGCAGAAGGATACCCGCGGCGGCCTGTGCGGCCGGCGCGGCGCAGGGAGGCATCCGCATGGACTTTCAGGGCAAAGCGGCCGTGGTTACCGGCGGCGCGCGGGGCATTGGCAAAGCGATCTGCGAAGGGTTCCGCGCGCGGGGCGCGGAGGTTTTCTCCATCGACAAACTGCCCCACGACGGGTTTCAGGGCGACCTTAAGCACAAGGACGCGCTGGAGGCGTTTGCCGCGCACGTGCTCGCACGCAGCGCGGGCATCGATTATCTGATCAACAACGCCATGCTCACGCACGGCGGGCTGGATACGTGCGGCTGGGAGGAGTTCAACGAGGTGCTGCGCGTGGGCGTTACCGCGCCTTACTACCTTGCCCGCCTGCTCCGGCACGCGTTCCGGGAAGGCGGCGCGATCGTCAACCTATCCTCCACGCGGTTTCAAATGAGCCAGCAGAACACCGAAAGCTACACCGCCGCCAAGGGCGGGATCACGGCGCTGACGCACGCGCTGGCCGCGAGTTTTGCCGGCCGCGTGCGCGTGAACGCTGTCGCCCCCGGCTGGATTGATACGACCGGCGGCACGTTTTCGCAGGCGGACACACAACAGCACCCCGCGGGCCGCGTCGGGGTGCCGGAGGATATCGTGCAGGCGGTGCTGTTTCTGTGCGGGGCGGAGAGCGGCTTCATCACCGGCCAGGTGCTCACCGTGGACGGCGGCATGACCAA
>CAYRPW010000407.1:0-2270 GCA_964426145.1 uncultured Oscillospiraceae bacterium | reverse complement strand
GATGCGAATCCAGTCGCCGTTGGGGTTGCCGGAGGATACGCCCACCAGCCACATGTCGCCTTCGCCCGCAAAGTTTACGTTGAACACCGTGCCGGGTACGATGGTGGCCGCGTCAAACGTGCCGCCGTTTAGGAGCGTGTTCACATCCGCGCCCTGGCTCCACGCCGCGCCCACGCCGGATACGCCCAGATCCACGGCGTCCTTCAGGCCGTAGAGCGCGTCCGCCTTGGTGCCGATGGTGACCCGGGTCACTTCCCAATCCATGTCGCTTTCGCACTGGAGCTTGGCAAGCGTCGTGCCGAAATCCGCGCCCAGCGCCGCAATGATGTCCGCGCCGGAAATCTGCGCCATGGTGTGGCTGTCGTTGATGGCCGCGGTTTCCTGCGCGATGCGGATCCAGTCGCCGTTGGGATTGCCGCCCGATACGCCGACCAGCCACATTTTGCCTTCGCCCGCGTAGTAGACGGTGATGATGCTGTCCGCCGTGATCATCGCGGGATCCAGCGTTCCGCCGTCCTTAAGCGCGATGGCGTCCGCGCCCTGGCTCCACGCGCCGCCCGCGCCCGCCATGCCCAGTTCCACTTCGTTGTCCACCACCGTGAGGTTGGACCAATCGGTTTCTACATTGCGGGGCACGAACATCGCCGCGGTATCCGCGGGCAGAACGTTCCCCTCCGCGTCGTAGAAGCACACGTTGTCGATGTACAGGGATACGGGAATATCGCCGGTCTTGGTTGCATAGTTATCCACTTCTTTGGAGATGACCAGGTAGTTGCCCGCGCCCGCGAGGAAGGCTTCGCCCTCATCCATGACCATTTTGGCCTTGTTGGGGTTTTTGGACGCGAGATAGACCGACCATTCGTCGTACGCCTTGGTGAGGTCTTCGCCGAAGTACTTGTAGATTTTGCCCGAGCAGGCGTAGAACTTGCCGTCCGCACCCGGATCAATGCCGATATCCATGGTCACGGACTGGAGCTTTGCCACGTTGTCGCCCAGAAGCGCGGAGATTTCGAAGATGACGTAGGGCACCTTCTTTTGCACCGCGACTTTCAGCGCTTTGGAGCCGTTATAGTCCACAACGGACAGCGCGCTCTCGTCGGCATTGCCGGCGGACATGTCCAGACCCGCGAATCCGTACAAGCCGTCTTCAAAGTCGATGCTGGGCGCGGCCGCTTCTGCGGCGCAGGCGGCGGTCGCTGCCAGGCCCAAAGCGACTGCTACGCAAAGCAGTAGTACCAGGAACTTTTTGTTCATGTTTGGTTTCCCTCCTTATTATTATGCCCTCGCAGGGCTTAGGTGCGGGTTGAGCGCCGGGTTTACGGCTGGTCGCGCAGGGATGATCGGTTTGCAGCGCCCGTTCAAGCGCTTTGGGAGCGGAGGCAGGCAAGCGCGCCTGCGGCGCTAACCTACGATTCCGCTGCGCTCCACGCTTTCCACGAACTTCTTTTGCAGGAGCAGGTAGAGGATCACCATGGGCAGCATCAGCAGCACAATGCCGGCGCTGACGTAGAGCTGCTGGATGGACGGATCGAGGATTTTGTCAAGCGTGGCGATGTTGACCTGCAGCGTGGACACGCGCTTTGACAAAAGCACGGTGTTGGGGATCAAGAACAGGCGGCCGAAAAACGTGTCGTTGTACTGCCACACCAGCGAGAACACCGAAACCGTGATCACCGCGGGCATGGCGTTGAGCAGCATGATGCGAAAATACGTGTACCAGGTTCCCGCCCCGTCCACAAAGGCGGCTTCCTCAATTTCCCTGGGCATGCCGCGGAAGAACTGGTTGAAGATGTAGATGAACAGCCCCGACCTCAGCCCGCAGCCAAGCGCCGTCATGATGTACACCGGCCAGGTGGTGCCCATGAGGTTTTGCGGCTGCCCGAACAAAAGCGTCACGATGCCCAGCGGATCGAAATTGCGGAACGTGATGTACAGCGGAAGCATAATGGTGTAGGACGGAATGACGATCATCACCACCACGCAGGCGAACAGGATTTTCTTGAGCGGGAACTTGAACCGCGCAAAACCGTAGCCCGCCATGGAGCAGATCAGCAGCTGCACCAGCGTCACGGTGACGGACAGCAGCATCGTGCGCCCGAGCGTAGGCCAGTACCTGAGGTGCAGCATCGCGCGCGTGTAGCGCTCCAGCGTCGGGTGGATGGGAATGGTGAACACCATGGGGTTGTACGCGTCGGAATTGGAGAAGAAGGAGCTGGATACCAGCCCGATCACGGGGGCGAGGATCACGTAGCTGATGCCCGCGATCAGCA
>CAYRPW010000406.1:0-2271 GCA_964426145.1 uncultured Oscillospiraceae bacterium | reverse complement strand
GTTGGCCCAGCCAACTCCGTAGGAAGTCGCTGTGGAAAGGTTCAGCGCACTGGGGTAATTCTTGATGTGCCCTGCCAGCAGGCCGTATATCTCCAGCATGGAGATAGCGCCGTCCACGGCGGATTTTTCCTGCCCAATCGGGTTACGGATCGCGGTCATTTTTGCGGCGCACGGTGTGATGAAAAAACAGCCGACATCCTCTTCGGACACGCCGTGCTTCTGGCAAAACTCCCGTTTGGCCACCATCGCAGCCACTTCCATGGGTTGGCGCATATCGATGATGTGCGGAATCAGTTCCGGAAAGCGTACTTGAATCAGCCGGGTAATCGCGGGACAGGCGGAAGAAATAACCGGAAAACGTTCCGGGCTCATGCTTCGCATCCGTTCACGGATCGCGCGGGTAACGATGTCCGCGCCAGAAGCCACTTCAAACACATCGTCAAAACCCATGTGAAGAAGCCCTTCCAGGATCTGCGACGGGCTGATCAGCTTTTTAAACTGTCCATAAAGAGACGGCGCAGGCAGAGCGATTTTATACTTAAAATCATTAATCGTCGCTAACGGATCGGTCAGCGCATACTTGGCATGGTTCTCACATACGCGGATGCACTCCCCGCAATCGATGCAACGTTCGTCAATGATGTGTGCCCGTCCGGCCCGTACCCGGATTGCCTCGGTGGGACAACGTTTGAGGCAATTGGTGCATCCTCTGCATTTTTCTTTGTCGAGCCGTACAGAGTGAAACCGTTTGTCTTGCATTTAAGGAACCTCGCTTCCCCCAGGCGAAGGCCGCTCCGAAACCGCTTCCTTCGCCCCATGTTATCCTTGTTTGATATGAAACCGCATTCGGATCTGCGTTCCTTTTCCCACTTCACTCTCAATGTGGAATTCATCCGCATTCCGTTTCATATTAGGCAAGCCCATACCGGCGCCAAAACCAAGGTTTCGCGCCTCTTCGCTGGCAGTCGAAAAACCTTCCGTCAGCGCCTGATCAATATTGGGAATACCAGGCCCGGCATCCGAAGAAGCCAGCGTGATTTCCGAAGGTGTCATACTGATGGTCAGGGTACCGCCAATACTATGGATAATCAGATTCAGTTCGGCTTCGTAACAGGCGACGGCGATACGACGCAAAACGCCACTATCGACTCCCAATTGTTTCAGCTTCCGTTTAATTGCCGCGGAGGCGTCCCCGGCCATCGCATAGTCCTGCGCTTTCACCTGATAGGTGTCTGCAAGTGTTAACTCCTGCATGTTACTCCTCATTTGACAAACAACATTAAGCCTGCTTCGTCTCGCATTCGTTGCTGCCCCGCAGCCCGGCCTGATACAGCAGGCCGCACGCCGTAAAAGTCGTGTATCGGGTTGAAAGAACGACGATTCCGGATTCTTTAGCTTCTTCCAGCACATCCTCGCCCGGGACTTTTCCGCGCGCGAATACGATACAGTGAATATCCAGCATGCTCGCGGTCCGAACAACGTGTACGTTCGTTAATCCCGTGATCAGCACCGTTTTATTCTTTACAAACGCCAGCACGTCGCTCATCAGGTCCGATCCGCAAGCCGAGTTGACTTCCTGCTCCAAACTTTCCTCACCGCAAAGTACGCGCGCATCCAGAATAGAAATGATTCCGGAAATCGTCATACCCATTCCTCCCCGTCTGCCATGGATAACCCGGCCATGCGTGTTTCCGATTTGTCGACCGGCAACCAAATTGCTTCCGCCCTTGAAGCTTTGCTAAAAATCTGTTACCATGGTGCACGTCTATTATACCGTTGCGGAGGCGCGAGATGCAATACCATCTGGATACGATTCCTGTCTGGGAAGCGATGGAGTGGAAAGGCGAATGCCCCCTCTGTTCATTGGAGCGTAAGACCGAAGTGGAAGAGATCGAACGCACGCTTGGCGCCAGCGTAATGGAACCGGACGTTCGTATCCGTTTCAACGAACGCGGCGTTTGCGGCAAACACCAGCAGATGCTTTTTGCTCAACAAAACAAGCTGGGTCATGCGCTGCTGATGGATTCGCGTGTAAAAGCTCAGTTAACGGCCCTGCAGGCGCTTCAAAAGAAAGTAGAAAGTGCGCGGACTGCGCGTCGTTCTCTGTTTGGCAAAGGATCATCAACCAGCACGGTTACAGACGAGCTGAAAGCTTTACAGGCGCATTGCGTTGTCTGCGAAGCCGTTGATATCCATATGCGGCGTTATCGGGATACCTTTCTGCACTTATGGAAAACAAACCCGGATTTCCGCTCCGCCTGGAAGCAATCC
>CAYRPW010000405.1:0-2274 GCA_964426145.1 uncultured Oscillospiraceae bacterium | reverse complement strand
CGAGGCCGCAAAAAGGTGACAACAAGGGAGGGCAAAGCCCGACTAGCGCTCCTATGACGCAAAGCGTATAGGAGCGCGTAGCCTCACCTAAGCGAAGCATAGGTGAGGCCGCAGAATCAGATGTGGTTTTTTCAACAGGCTGAGCCGTGCATACACCCATGCGCGGCTCTTTTTTGTGTAAAAATTCCGTAAAAGGCAACAAACGCGCCGCAATCGGGTATAATGGAACAAGAACACCGTACCGTTTACCCTCGACCATAGAAAGGGAAGCTTGCGATGCGGATCGTCATCATCGGAGCGGTGGCCGCCGGCACATCCGCCGCCGCCAAAGTGCGCAGAAACAACGAAGACGCGGAAATCGTTCTCTATGAAAAGGACACCGATATCTCCTATTCCGGCTGCGGAATGCCCTATTTTATAGGCGGGCTTCTGGACAGCGTGGACGAGCTGACCCCGCGCGACGCCGCATACTTCAAAAGTAAATACAACGTGGACGTTTTCACGCGCCATGAGGTGCTTGAAATCACGCCGGAGGCGAAAACCGTATCGGTTAAAAACCTGGAAACATCCGCAGTGTTTGAGGATCACTACGACAAGCTGGTGATCGCCACGGGCGCAAGCGCCGCCGTGCCGCCGATCCCCGGCGCGCAGCAGCCGCATGTGTTTACGCTGCGCACCATCAACGACGTGCGGCGCATCAAGGCGTTTATCGATACGATGCAGCCCAAAACCGCGGTGATCGTGGGCAGCGGCTTCATCGGGCTTGAGATGTGCGAAAACCTGTGCGAACTGGATATCGCCGTGACGATCGTGGAAAAGCTGCCCCAGATTACCCCCGCGCTGGACGACGATATGGCCGTTCACGTGGAAAGCTATCTGGCCGAGAACGACGTAACGATCTATAAGGACGCGAGCGTGGAAAGCATTACGGGTACGTCCGTCCTGCTTGCGGGCGGGATCAGCCTCCCGGCCGACATCGTGCTCCTTGCCACGGGCGTGAAACCCAACGCCGGGCTTGCCGCCGCGGCGGGCGCAACGCTAGGGGTTGCTGGCGCGATCCGCGTGAATGCGCAGATGCAAACCAGCCTGCCTGACGTTTATGCCTGCGGCGACTGCATTGAAACCTTCGACGCCGTAACCGGCAGGCCGTTCTACCGGCCGCTGGGCTCCACCGCCAACAAAACGGGCCGGATCGCTGGCGACACCATCACCGGCGGGGATTTGTCCTTCCGCGGGGTGCTGGGAACGGGTATCTTCCGCGTGTTCGACCTTGCCGTGGCGCAAACGGGCCTGACCGAACGCGAGGCGCACCAGCTTGGCATTGAAACGGCGGTCTGCCATAACCTGAAGCCGGACAGGCCCGAATACATGGGCGGGCGCGAAATGGTGATCAAGGGCATCGCCGACCGGCGGACCGGGCGGCTTCTGGGCGCGCAGATCGTAGGCTACGAAGGCGTGGACAAGCGAATCGACGTGTTTGTGACGGCCATCACCTGCAAAGCCAAGGCGGAAGACCTGTTCCACCTCGACCTCGCCTACGCTCCGCCGTTTTCCACGACGAAAGACCCCGTGATGTACACAGGGATGATACTGGAAAACAACCTGCACCGCGGCCGCGGCCAGGTGACGGCACGGGAGCTGGACGAAATCATCCACTCCGGCGTACCCTATACGCTGATCGACGCGCGCACGAAACGCCAGTACGAGGAAGGGCACATTCCAACCGCGCGCAGCATACCGCACGAAGCCCTGCGCAAGGCGGCGGACACGCTTTCCAAGGATGAAATCACCATTACCTACTGCAACAAGGGCGTTACCGGCAACGCGGCGCAGAACATTCTGCTGAACAAGGGGTTCAAGAAGGTCTACAGTTTATCCGGCGGGCAGAAGCAGTATCGAAAGACGCACGGGAAATAATCGTTTCATTGATTCAATCGGCAAAGGAATAAATACACAGCAATAAATCTCACAGTGCACGTTCTGTTCTTTAAATTGCTATCCATACAAAATCAAGTACGCTACAATCGTAAGAAAACGTATTGGAGCATGATGGAGTATGCAATTCAAGAAGCAAACGGAAGCGTATTTGAAGCATTGCGAATATGGAAAGCTTTTATCATCAAATACACTGCGCGCCTATCGCCTGGACCTGGCGCAGTTTTCGGCATTCCTATCAACCGAGTGCCCGGATGTGCAGCAAGCGGCGGATGTCAGTAAAATTCATCTGCAGGATTACGTAAACGCAATATTGTCGAAATACGCACCGCAGACGTG
>CAYRPW010000404.1:0-2288 GCA_964426145.1 uncultured Oscillospiraceae bacterium | reverse complement strand
CAAGGCCGACATGCAGGCCGCGTATCCCGATTTCTCGGAGCGTTCCCTGGGCTTCAAGCGCTTTTCCGATCTGCTCAAGGCGCTGGAAAAAGAAAGCATCCTCAAGGTGGAGATGGACGAGCAGAATACGATGCTGATACAGGTTCCGTAAACGCAGTCACGGAGGATGAAGCATGAGTGATTTTGCCCGTATCGCCGCGGTTAGCCTGCGGGTGCACCTGGGAGACGTGGAGCGCAACAAGCGGGAAATCCTCGCCAAAATGCGGGAACTGGAAGCGCGGCACGTGCAGGTTGCCGTGTTTCCCGAACTTTGCCTGACCGGCTATACCCTGGGCGACCTCCTGACGCACGAAACCGTGCAGCGCGCGTCCTGGGCGGCGCTTTTGGAGCTTGCGCAGCAGACGCACGGCATGGCCGTGGTGGTGGGGCTGCCCGTGAACGTGCGCTCCCGGCTTTACAACTGCGCGGCGGTGCTGCAAAACGGCGCGGTGAAGGGCATCGTGCCCAAAACCTTCCTGCCAAACGGCAACGAGTTTTATGAAACCCGCTGGTTCGTGGGCGCGGAGCAAACCACCCCGGCGGACGCGCTCATGACGCCGCCCGTCGCCGCAGGCCTTCTGTTTGACATGGGGGATTTCACCTTCGCCGTGGAAATCTGCGAAGACCTGTGGACCCCCGTTCCGCCGTCCAGCTTCTACGCGGCGGAGGGCGCGGACATCATCGTAAACCCCAGCGCATCCAACTCTCTGGTCACCAAGCACGCCTATCGGCGGGAGCTTCTAAAACAACAGTCCGGCCGCCTGTACGCTGGCTATGCCTACGCCTGCTCCGGCTTTGGCGAATCCACCAGCGATCTGGCCTTTTGCGGGTACACCGGCGTGTTCGAAAGCGGCAGGGTGTTAAGCGAGGGCGAGCGGTTTACGCTTACGGGCGGCTGCGCGGTTGCGGATATCGATATCTGCCGCCTGCGCTACCAGCGCCAGCGCAACGGCAGTTTCCACCAGCGCAAGCGTTCCCGCCAGCAGATGACCGTGGTGCCCATGGCCTGCGTCAGCCTGCCCGAAACGGCGGAGCTTTTGCGCCCCCTGCCGCCGCTGCCCTTCGTGCCGCCGGACGGCCAGGGCGCGGAAAACCTGGAGGAGATCGTCAACATCCAGTGCACGGGGCTGATGACGCGGCTGGCGGCCATCGGGAACCCCAAGGTGGTGGTCGGCGTGAGCGGCGGGCTGGATTCCACGCTTGCGCTCCTCGTCGCCGTGAAGGCCTGCGATAAACTAAAGTTAAGCCGTGATACCGTGGTCGCCGTCACCATGCCCGGCATGGGCACGGGCAGCCGCACGCGGGGCAACGCGCAAACGCTGATGGAAGCGCTGTCCGTCACCGCGCTAACCATCCCCATCGAAGCCGCGGTGCGGCAGCACTTCCTGGATATCGGGCAGGATGAAAACAAGCACGACGTTACCTATGAAAATTCCCAGGCGCGCGAACGCACGCAGATTTTGATGGATTTGGCCAACAAAATGGGCGGCATCGTGCTGGGCACGGGCGATATGAGCGAGCTTGCCCTTGGCTTTTGCACCTACGCGGGCGACCATATGAGCATGTACAACGTCAACTGCTCCATCCCCAAAACCCTGGTCAAGCGGCTGGTGCGCCACATCAGCGAATATAGTTTCGGCGGCGCCGTGCGCGCCGTATGCCAGGACGTGCTCGATACCCCCATCAGCCCCGAGCTTTTGCCCGCCGTGGAGGGGGAGATGGCGCAGCGTACCGAGGAGATTATCGGCGATTACGCCCTGCACGATTTCTTCCTGTATCACCTCATGGATTCGGGCAGCGGCCCGGGCCGCCTGCAGCGCTTTGCCGCGCAGGCCTTCCGGGGCGTGTACGGTACGGCGAAGATCAAGGCGCAGCTTCTGGAATTCACCCGGCGGTTCTTCTCCCAGCAGTTTAAGCGCAACTGCGTGCCCGACGGCCCCAAGGTGGGTTCCGTCAGCCTGTCGCCCCGGGGCGACTGGCGTATGCCGTCGGACATGAGCGACGCGTTATGGAGGGATCTCGATGGCTGAACGGCTTTGCCCCAAGTGCCACGCGGCGGTCGGCGCGGCGGAACAGGCCGCGTTCTGCCCGTTCTGCGGGGAAAAGCTCCCGCCCGCGGACCTCGATCTTTCGGCGGCACTCCGCGAGGCCGACCCCGTGAAAAAGCATGACCGGCTTTTGGCCCTGCTGGAACAGCACCCGGACAGCCTGGAGGTTGCCGAGGAACTGCTGCTGCTTGGGCGGCTGTA
>CAYRPW010000403.1:805-2306 GCA_964426145.1 uncultured Oscillospiraceae bacterium | reverse complement strand
GCGTACATGGCGTGCGAAAGCGCGCTGTCGTAATAAATGCTGTCGCCCGGTTTGAGGTAGAGCTCCTGCCCGCCCAGAATGATTTTCAGCGTTCCTTCGAGCACGTAATCAAACTCCTGCCCCTCGTGGCTGTGCGCCTGCTTGCGCGCGTCCCGCTCGTCCTGCGACACGGTGACGATGAAGGGTTCGGCCAGCTTATCCTTAAAGTTATAGGCAAGGTGATGGTAGATATACTGGTCGCGGCGGTGGAATTCCAGCCCCTGGTCGGCGCGCGTGAGAATATAGCCGTGCAGTTTGGGGCTTTCGCCCGTCAGCAGATCGCTGATATCCACGCCGAGCACGCCCGCGATGTTGAACAGGTGGGAAAAACTGAAATCACTTTGCCCCGCCTCATACGCTTCGTAATCCGCAAGCTCGACGCCGGCCTTTGCGGCGACCTGCGCCGCGGTAAAACCGGCGATATCGCGCAGGTCCCTGATACGCATCGCGATCGCCGCCAGACGTTCCTGATTGCTGACCATTTTCATCGCCCCAATGCCTTAAAAGTCAATTTGCGGACGGTTCAGCATACCATGGGAATTTAAGGAATGTCAACCGCGCAAATACAACCGTAACATGCATGACAGCAGCGTTTGGCATGTTGATCCCAGCACGCGGGTGTGATACGATATGGACGTCCATAGGAAGAAAATCCAAACGACAATTGAAGGAGAAACAGGTATGAAACGCATTGTATCCGTGATGATCGCAATCGTTATGATGCTGCCTGCGGCGGCGCTAGCCGCAGAGGCCGACCTGGCCGCAGCGCCGCGCGCCGTGATGGAACAGCTGTATGCGGGCGAGTACCAGCAGGTATTTGATCAGTCTACCGAGGAAGTGCAGCAAGGCCTGGGTTCCGGCGATACCCTGGCCGCCATGTGGGCGCAGCTGGCCCAGATGTTCGGGGAATACCAGGGCATCACAAGCGCCTCCGCGCAGGAGCAGGCGGGGATGGTTGCCGCAACCGTGGTATGCTCCTACGCGCTGGCAAACGTCACGTTCAGCGTCGTGCTGACGGCGGACGGCATGCTGGCTGGGCTGACGGTTGCGGGCGTGGAGCAGAAAGCCCCCGAAAGCAGCGCGGACGCCACGCAGTTCGTTTCCGAACCCATCGTGCTGCGCGCGGGCGCGGCGGACGAAACCCAGGGCCTGCTCACCCTGCCGCTTGGCGACGGCCCCTTCCCCGCCGTCATCCTGATGCAGGGTTCCGGTCCTTCGGACATGCATGAAACGGCATATGGCATCACGCCGTTCCGCGATCTTTCGGAAGGCCTGGCGCTGCTTGGCATCGCCAGCATCCGGTATGACAAGTACTCCTACGCGCACGCGGATCTGCTGCAGGCGGACCCGGCGCTCCTTGCCGCGTTCACCGTGCAGCAGGAGTACATTGACGACGCGCAGGCCGCGCTCGCGCTATTGCAGGCGGACAGCCGGATTGGGAACGTGTACCTGCTTGGGCACA
>CAYRPW010000403.1:0-795 GCA_964426145.1 uncultured Oscillospiraceae bacterium | reverse complement strand
GGGCGGGATGATTTTGCCGCGCGTGATGCAGGCGCTGGGCGTGGACGCATTCGCGGGCGGCATCATTCTGGAGGGCTCTCCGCTGGCGCTGTGGGAGATCCAGTACCATCAGAATCTGGCGCTGGTGCCGGAGATGGAGGAAATGTACCGGGATGCCGCGGTGATCCTGATTGACAAGGAAGCGGCGAAAGCGGAAACGCTGGCCGACATGACGGACGACGAGCTGAAAGCCGAAACGCTCTTTGGACTTTCATCCTATTATCAGAAGGACCAGATGTCCGTGAAGGCGGCGGAAACCGCAAACGCGCTGGGCAAGCCCTTATTCATCACCCAGGGCGGCAAGGACTGGCAGGTAACGCCCGCCGACGGGATAGACGCATGGAAGGACGCGCTGGACAAGGACCTGCCCGTCGCTTACCAGCAATACCCGGATATGAACCACATGCTCTGCGAACTGGAAGGCGAGCCTGCGGGCGACACGACGGATTATCAGGCGGGCAGCACCGTGTCGCAGGCGCTGATCGCGGATATCGCCGCATGGATTCTGGCGCAGTAGCACAACGATGGAAAGGCCGGAAGCGGATGCTTCCGGCCTTAGACCGCAGCGGGATGACAGCCTGTTCAAAAGGCCTGAGATGCTAGAAGCCAAGCAAGGCAAGGCCTGAGCTTACTCCATTGTAAGTGATGGCATTGCCGACGCGACGGCGACAACGCAGCCAAGGCTTTTTCAACAGGCTGAAGCCGGAAGCGGATGCTTCCGGCCTTAGACCGCAGCGGGATGACAGCCTGTTCAAA
>CAYRPW010000402.1:0-2306 GCA_964426145.1 uncultured Oscillospiraceae bacterium | reverse complement strand
AACGGGCGTATAGTAGGCGTTCCCGGAGTACGTAATCAATCCGCTCGGAACGTCGGTTGTTTCGCCAAGGTTTTGGATCAGAAAACCGGTTTTCGCGTCGTAAAGCGCGGCTGTCGATCTTGCGTTATAGAGGGTAACGCTGTCGGTAGCCTTATAAACCTCGTCCCAATCGGTGCTGACCAGCAGGATATAGTCCGTATCCTCCAAGCCGCTGGGGATTCGGGCCGCGGGCAAAGCGCTCTCCAGCATCGGCATGAAAATGGTTTGGCGATTCGTAGCTCCCTTCCGGTAATCCCAGACGGCCAGGACCGTGCCTGCCGGATCATAGGCTTGGGTGGCTTGTTTGTCGGAAAACACAGGCAGAATACCGGCGACGCTGCAGCCGGAACCGGGCCTGAAGCGATAAATGAGCATCCACCGCTCCTTCCTGCCAGTTTCCAGATAATAGGGGCTGACGATGGGATCGATCGTTTCCGAGATAAATTTCGAGGCGGCCAGCGCCTGTGATAACGGTTCGGCGTTTGCATCCAGATAACTTTCCGCCAGATCATAACCCGTGCTATCAGCGTTGAAAATGCCGCATTGAAACAATTCGGGAAGCAGGCGCGCAAAGCTGTTGGTCGTGGAAAGAACGGCCGTTTCTAGCCGGGGCCAATCCTCGATCTCGGTCGAGTAATTCAACGGCAGCAGCCTGCGGATTGCGTCTGCGGCATAGATATGGTAAGCAGCGCCGGGAATCCCAAGTGATTCCAGATATCTTTCGACGTAGACGCTGTCAATCTGTTCCGGCACGCTTGCGTCGCCGATCAGAAAAACGCTTTGCGCCTGCAGGTTCGTGCGAAGAAAGGATAGCGACAATTCCGATCTGTAGACCAGCAAAACCAGCGTATTCTGATCGACCAGGTTGTAACTGTCCTGTTCCAGGGCTATGCCGGCGGCTACCGCGGTGAAATCCGCGGAGTATTCGCTGTTGATCTGCGAAGATAACACCGCGAGACAGTTGGCTTCGTCCATATTAAGCCCGGCAGCGAGCGCTTCGGTTTGAGCCGTATCCAGCTTGATGATAACGGCCTTGACGGGGGACGCATACGCGACGTCTGCAAGCCGGTTTGCCCAATCGGCCTGCCGTTCAACGTCATAGTCGCCCGCGGCAGCGTTTGACGCCATCTGTGCCGTCATTGCGACGGCGAACCGCAGAATGCCTCCTGCGTACTCGCTTTCGGGGATTTCTGCCGCCCCGTGGATCCCAGAGAGGAATAAAACCACCGTGAGTATGATTATCAGTGCGCGCTTCATCGTTTACCCTTCTTGTCTTTATTTTTTCAACGATCATCAACACTTAAGACCTGTATGTTTCGAAAGGAGCGTTACGCGTATATTTCTTGACGTGATCGATAGTATTCCATGCTGCACATTGATCAACGCAACGATGTCTTTCATTACATCATAATGGAAACGTCCAAAAGTATCAATCCATATTTTCCGGATTTCCGACATGGAATATCAGATTCTATTGTTGACAAACGGTGATCGGTTGCTGTAGAATATTAGAGAGTGTGCTCGCGCACAATAGCAGAAAATTACCATAAAGTACATTCTTAACCGAGTAGAGAGGCGGAAATCACATGGCAGAAATTTTCAAGAAGCTCCCCAAAGTGCAATTCGAGGGGCCGGATTCCAAAAATCCCCTGTCCTTTAAGTTTTACGATCCCAACCGCATGATCCTGGGCAAAAAAATGAGCGAACATCTTCCCTTCGCTCTGGCCTGGTGGCACGCGCTGGGCAACGCCGGCAAGGACATTTTCGGCGATCCCACGGCGGATAAATCGTTCGGCGCAAAGAAAACCGCCACCATGGCGCACGCAAAGGCCAAAGTAGACGCCGGTTTTGAATTTATGCAGAAGCTCGGCATCCACTATTTCTGCTTCCACGACGTGGACCTGGTTCCCGAGGCCGATACGCTGGAGGAAACCAACGCCCGCCTGGACGAGATCACCGATTACATCCTGGAGAAAATGAAGGCGACCGGAATCAAGTGCCTGTGGGGCACGGCCAACATGTTCTCCAATCCCCGCTTTATGAACGGCGCGGGTTCCTCCAATAGCGTGGACGTTTTCTGCCACGCCGCGGCGCAGATCAAAAAGGCGCTGGACTGCACGGTGAAGCTGGGCGGCAGGGGCTATGTGTTCTGGGGCGGCCGCGAAGGCTACGAAGCCCTAATGAACACCGACGTGAAGTTCGAACAGGAGAACATTGCCGCGCTGATGAAGATGGCGGTCAAGTACGGCCGTTCCATCGGCTTCAAA
>CAYRPW010000401.1:0-2313 GCA_964426145.1 uncultured Oscillospiraceae bacterium | reverse complement strand
AAGGGATCGCTCTCCAGAATCTTGTTGGTGTAGTAGGCGTCCAGGAACTTGCCGGCGTCGTCACGGCTGAAGCCGAAGGTCATCTGGGTGAGGTCGTTGGTGCCAAAGGAGAAGAACTCCGCTTCCTTGGCAATCTCATCGGCCAGCAGGGCGGCGCGCGGGATTTCGATCATGGTGCCGATGTGATAAGGAAGCGTGGTATTCTGTTCCTTGAACACGGTTTCGATGGTCTCCACCACGATGTCCTTGACGAACTTAAGCTCTTTGAGCTCGCAAACGAGCGGGATCATGATCTCGGGAACGACGTCGATGCCCTTTTCCTTCTTGACTTTGATCGCGGCCTGCATCACGGCGCGGGTCTGCATGCGGGCGATTTCGGGGAAGGTGACGGCCAGACGGCAGCCGCGGTGGCCCATCATGGGGTTAAACTCGTGCAGCGCGTCGATCTTCTCCATAATGGCTTCGGGGGTCGTGCCCAGTTCCCTGGCGATATCGGCGATTTCCTCGGTCATGGACTTGCTGGGGAGGAACTCGTGCAGCGGCGGATCGAGGTAGCGCACCGTCATCGGGCGGCCTTCCAGCGCGATGTACATGGCTTCGAAATCGCCCTGCTGCATCGGCAGGATCTTGGCAAGCGCCGCTTCGCGCTGTTCCACGGTGTCGGAAAGGATCATCTCGCGCACGGCCGCGATGCGGTCGGCTTCAAAGAACATGTGCTCGGTGCGGCACAGGCCGATGCCTTCCGCGCCGAAGCTCACGGCCTGTTTGGTGTCGCGGGGGTTGTCGGCGTTGGTGCGCACTTTAAGCGTACGGGCTGCGTCCGCCCATTTCATCAGGCGGGCAAAATCGCCGGTCACGGCGGCTTCCACGGTGGGAATGGCTTCGCCGTACACGTTGCCGGTGGAACCGTCGATGGAGAGATCGTCGCCCTCATGGAACACTTTGCCGTCCACGGTGAGCGTTTTCTTTTCCTCGTTGATGCGCAGCGCGCCGCAGCCTACGACGGCAGCGCGGCCCATGCCGCGGGCAACGACCGCCGCGTGGCTGGTCATGCCGCCGCGCGCCGTGAGGATGCCCTTGGACAGATCCATGCCTTCGATATCTTCCGGCGTGGTTTCCTCGCGCACGAGGATGGCCTTGATGCCCTTACGGCCGGCGTTTGCGGCGCTTTCGGCAGTGAAATACACTTTGCCGGCGGCAGCGCCCGGAGAAGCGGGCAGGCCCTTGGCAATGGGCGAAGCCGTTTTCAGGACCTTCGGGTCAAAGTTGGGGTGCAGCAGGGTGTCCAGCTGCTTGGGTTCCACTTTCAAAACCGCTTCGTCGGTGGAAAGCACGCCCTCGTCCACCAAATCGACGGCGATCTTCAGCGCGGAGGCCGCGGTGCGTTTGCCGTTGCGGGTCTGCAGCATATACAGCGTGCCGTGCTCGATGGTGAATTCCATATCCTGCATGTCGCGGTAGTGGCTCTCCAGGGTGTTGGCGATGTTCACAAACTGGTTGTACACTTCCGGCATGGTGTTTTGCAGCGCGGAGATGGGCTGCGGCGTGCGGATGCCGGCGACGACGTCCTCGCCCTGCGCGTTCATCAGGAATTCGCCGTAGAGCTTCTTTTCGCCGGTGGAGGGGTCGCGGGTGAAGGCGACGCCGGTGCCGGAATCATCGCCCATGTTGCCGAATACCATCGCCTGCACGTTGACGGCGGTGCCCCAGTTGCCGGGGATATCGTTCATGCGGCGGTAATAGATGGCGCGGGGGTTATCCCAGGAACGGAACACGGCCTTGATGGCCTCCAGCAGCTGCACCTTTGGATCCTGGGGGAAATCCGTCCCCTTGGCCTTTTTATAGATGGCCTTGAACTCGGTTACGAGCTTTTTCAAATCGGAAGCGTCAAGCTCGGTGTCGTAATGTACGCCTTTATCTTCCTTCATCTTGTGAAGCGCGCCTTCGAACAGGCTCTTTTTCACTTCCATCACGACGTCGGAGAACATCTGGATAAAGCGGCGGTAGCTGTCGTACGCAAAGCGCTCGTTGCCGGTCTGGTTGGCGAGGCCCTGCACGGCCACGTCGTTGAGGCCGAGGTTCAAAATCGTATCCATCATGCCCGGCATGGACGCGCGCGCGCCGGAGCGGACGGACACCAGGAAGGGGTTGTTCAGATCGCCGAATTTTTTGCCGCAGACAACCTCGGTCTTGGCAAGGGCTTCGTCGATCTGCTTCAAAATCTCGGCATTGATCGTCTGCCCGTCTTCATAATACGCGGTGCAGGCTTCGGTGGATACGGTAAAGCCTTGCGGCACAGGCAGGCCGATGTTG
>CAYRPW010000400.1:0-2323 GCA_964426145.1 uncultured Oscillospiraceae bacterium | reverse complement strand
CGCGCATCACGCATGCGTTGGTATTTGTTGCGTTTCCCGTGAATTTCCATTCACCGGGCGGATACCGGAGCCGGTTGATAAAAGGCATCGGAGGTGCTATACTCACCCTCAAGACGAACCCTGCGCTTTCACAATCTTAGATCCCCGGAGGTTTGCAATGCAATACCGCAGGTTTGGCAAAACAGGCATCGAAGTCAGCGAGATCGGCATGGGGCTTGAGCATCTGCTGGATAAAGACGAGCAAACCGTGATTGATACGATGAGGGCGGCCTTTGACGGGGGCGTCACCTATTTTGACTGCCATCCGGGGCACGATTATGATGAGCGGCCTGATCCCGGCCTGTATGCAGGTTATCGGAAACTGGGGAAAGCCCTGACCGGCTATCGGGACCGGATCACGATCTCCTACATCGCATCGTGCAACGAGCGCGGCTGCGGCATCGCCCCGGTTTGCTTCGAGGGCTACCTCAAAGCGCTCGGCACAGACCACACCGATGTTTTCATCCTCCAGTTCTGCGACAAAATGACGGAGTACGAGGAGATAACCGGCGAAAACGGCCTGCTTTCTTACGCCCAAAAGGTTCGCGCCGAGGGAAAGGCACGATATATCGGCATCAGTACCCACAGCATGGACGTCGCGCTGAAGGCGGTACATAGCGGCGCGTTTGATATGCTGATGTTTCCGGTCAATCCGGCGTTCGACGTGCTTGACAATGAGAAGGAGTACAACGAGGATTACATCGGTAATCTGTGGGATAAAGCGTATCAGTACAATGCCGACGGGAGAAGCGGCGGGCTGCCGCGAAAGGATGTCTACAGCGCATGTGAACGGCACGGCGTGGCGCTGGTTGCGATGAAGCCGTTCGCAGGCGGTTTTATGTTCAACGTCGATAAAAACGCAGGCTTCACCCCGGTCAACCTCGTTTCCTACGCGCTGGCCCAAACTGGCCTGTCAACCGTGGTGCCGGGCTGCGAAAACCCCGCGCAGATACGCGAAATCCTTACGTACTGCACGTGCTCCGATGCGGCCCGCGACTATGGCGGCGCAATCGCGAAGTCGAGATGGTCGATCACGGGGCACTGCCTGTACTGCAACCACTGTCTGCCGTGTCCCGCCGGGATCAACATAGGTCAGGTGAATAAGCTGCTGCACAGCCTGGACGGGGAAACGCCTGCGAATTGGACTGCCGCGCATGCCGAATACGCCGCGCTGCCGGTGAAGGCTTCCGCCTGTATACGCTGCGGCCAATGCGAAGCCCGGTGCCCGTTCGACGTGCCGGTACGGAATGCGATGGATCAGGCTGTGCAAGCGTTCGAGCATTTGAGCTGATGGATTTTGGTTCATCTGAATAGTCCGGAGCAACCGGCCGGCCGCACTCTTTAATGCCGCACTCGGCGGCTGCATCAGGATTTTTCCATGCGCGTTATCCGTGCGTATGGTTTTACCGGGAACCAGCAATGGGGGGACATATCGATGAATGAAGTCGGCCTGGACGGGGTCTGGGAAGTTTGCCTGCAGGACGGAAGCCGATACCCGGCCCAGCTTCCCGGCACGCTGGATGAAAACGGAATCGGACACCCGGATCGGGAGTTCACCCGTCGGAATCCCGGCGAAACCCCAGGCAGCGCGGATGGCCCGCAAGAAAACGGGCAAATCCTCACGCGCCTGACCCGGCGTGCGACCTACGAAGGGCCGGCGTGGTTTGAGCGGTTCGTGACGGTGCATGCGCCGCAGGGAACGCGCGCCTTCGTAACCGTGGAACGAAGCCGCGAGCTCTCCCTCACGCTGAACGGCCGCCACGTTGACCCGATCACGCCGAGCACCCTCTCCACGCCGTATCGGTTCGAGGTGACCGGGCATTTGCAGCCGGGTGCCAATCAGTTCATATTTTGCTGTGACAACAGCTATCCGAACTGGCCGCGGGAGGAGATCGTCTATTCTTCGGCGGCGACCGACGAAACGCAGACGAACTGGAACGGTATTCTGGGTGAATTCTGCATCAGCTTTCAAAAACAGAATTTCATCGGCGCAGTGCGCGTTTACCCCGGGCAGGAAAACGCCACGGTACTGGTGGAAATCCACTGCCAAACGCCCTGCCGCGGCACGCTGCGGCTGGAAAGCGAAGCCTTTGCGCAAACCGCTTCGATGCCCGTCGGCCTCGAAGCGGGAACGCACGAGGTACGGTTTCCGGTTATTCCGCTGCGGGCGGACTGCAAGCGCTGGGACACCGGGGAAGGGAACCTGTACGGCGTAACCGCGGCAATGGACGGACTGGATCCGTATACGGCAAGCTTCGGCGTGCGAACCTTTACGGCGCAAAAC
>CAYRPW010000399.1:0-2324 GCA_964426145.1 uncultured Oscillospiraceae bacterium | reverse complement strand
TGAAGCCGTCACCGGCCGGGAAGCTTTCAGGCGCTTCCAGCAAACCGAAGAAGAACTGAAACGCGCGGCGGCATTGTTCAAAGCCGGACAGATGGAAGTCTACGACCGCGTCGAAAAAATGCAAAAACACGTTAAAGAACTGGAAAAAGAAATCGAAATGCTCAAAGGGAAGATCGCCGCCAAGGATTCCGGCGATCTGCTCGGTCAGGCAAAAGAAATCAACGGCGTGAAAGTGCTGGCAACGGAAGTCAGCATCACCGATGCCAAAACATTGCGCGACTTCGGCGACAAGCTGCGCGACAAGCTGGGCTCCGGTATCATCCTTCTGGGCAGCAAAGCCGGCGATAAAATCATGCTGCTATGCATGGTGACCAAGGATTTAACCGGCAAATATCACGCCGGAAACATCATCAAGGAACTGGCGCCTATTGTCGGCGGCAGCGGCGGAGGCCGTCCCGACATGGCCCAGGCCGGCGGCTCCCAGCCGGAAAATTTAGTAAGAGTATTCCCGGCACTGAAAGAACTATTGATTAAATAGAATTAATATTGTCATGCCGGACATGATTCGACATCAAATTTTTTATACTGCGTCATCACAGATTTTGCACTTTAATTTAATATGCGAATCTCCGTCATCCTTGCCCATCCAGATCCGAAAAGCTTCAACCATGCCATTGCGCAGACGGCGGTCGAAGCACTGAAGAAAAACGGACACAAAATCTTTTTTCATGATCTTTATCAGGAAACGTTCGACCCGCTTCTACCCGCTGAAGAAATATTGAAAGACGCTTCATTGCCTTCCGACATCCAACGGCATTGTGAAGAAATCGCCAATGCCGTTGGAATCATTATTGTTCATCCGAATTGGTGGGGACAGCCTCCGGCCATTCTGAAAGGCTGGGTTGATCGTGTCATTCGTCCCGGCGTGGCTTACGAATTTCTGGAAGGCGATTCGGGTGAAGGCGTTCCCAATGGTTTACTCAAAGCTAAAGCCGCACTGGTTTACAATACATCAAATACGAAAACCCGAAGAGAAAAAGAAGTCTTTGGCGATCCGTTGGAAACCACCTGGAAGAATTGCATCTTTGGTCTCTGCGGCATCACCAACTTTCATCGCCGGATGTTCAATGTCATGGTGACCAGTTCAGAGGACGGGCGTAACAAATGGCTGAAAATCGTTACCAAAGATATGAATAAATTCTTTCCTCAAACCCGATAATCGGCCAGGATATTGTGCATTCATTGAAATTATGGAAATAAAATCCAGCGAAAGGAGACAGTTGGTGTTTTACAAAGCAAATGATGATGAATTTAAAGACGTATTGCCGGGTATAAAGCTCAAAACGCTTGTCTATGGAGAAAAAACTCTTTTTACCGAATTCAGATTGAATGCCGGAGCGCTCCTGCCTAAACACGCCCACATTCATGAACAGACGGGTTACCTCACGAAAGGAAGGATCCGTCTAACCATCGGTGATCAGGTATTCGATGTTGAAGAAGGAGACTGCTGGTGCATCCCGGGCAATGTGGAGCACGGTGCCGAAATACTAAAAGACTCTGTCGCCGTTGAAGTCTTTTCTCCCGTGCGCGAGGACTATCTGCCTAAAAATCAAGAATCATGAACGCGAACGAAATCAGCAAACGCCTGCGGGAAATGGGCAATCAGGAAGACGCCGGATTTCTCCAGAGATTTTTCAAGACTGGTCCGGGACAATACGGCGAGGGAGATATCTTTCTGGGCATTCGTGTTCCGGCGGTGAGAAGGCTGGTCAAAGAATATAAAGAATTACCGCTTAAAGACGTTTTATTCCTTCTGAAATCACCTTATCATGAAATCAGGCTCTTCGCTCTCATCTCATTTGTCAACACCTTTGCCACGGCTGATGAATCAACAAAAAATAAAATTTATGATCTGTATCTGGCGAATACACGTTACATCAACAACTGGGATTTAGTGGACCTTTCCGCGCCCAACATTGTGGGAAGGTATCTTTTCACAAGAAGCAGAAAACCGCTGTATAAACTTGCCCAATCCCAAAATCTATGGGAGCGGCGCATTGCCGTACTTTCAACGTTTTATTTCATCAAAAATAATCAGTCCGATGATTCGCTGCAGATCGTGGAAATTCTGCTAAAAGATAAGGAAGATTTAATTCACAAAGCTGCGGGCTGGATGTTGCGCGAAATCGGCAAACGCGATCTCGAGACCGCCGAAACTTTCTTACGAAAACATTGCCGGACCATGCCCCGCACGATGCTGCGGTATGCGATAGAAAGATTTTCTCCCGACCAAAGGAAAAGATTTTTAGAAGCGAAAGCCTGAT
>CAYRPW010000398.1:0-2329 GCA_964426145.1 uncultured Oscillospiraceae bacterium | reverse complement strand
CTGCACCCAGTTTTCCCGGGTCAGCTTGGGCGCGCCGCCGTTCTTGGCCGCGGCCTGCTTCAGGGCGACCATGACGTTGAAATTATCGGAGCGGACGGTGAGGTTGCCGTACTTCTGCTGGAGCTTGTCCAACAGCTTTCCGAACGTCGAACAGCCGAACGCCTTTTCGTTGAAATCCGGCCGCAGGCGCAAAAGCACGCCCTTCAGCTCGCTTGCGTAGAGTTCGTCGTCGGTTTGCTCTTCCAGAATGTTTTCGATCAGCTTGTTGAGCTCCGCCTCGTCGAGGGGTTCCTTGTCCTCGGCAACGGTTTTCTTGCGGCTCGAGGGCTGGCGGCTGCTGCCGCCGACGTTTTCGAGGAACTGAAACTCGTTGCAGGCGTTGATGAAGATGCTGGACGCGGCCTCGCTGCGGCTGATGCCCAGCACGAACTTGCCCATGCTTTTAAGTTTGCCCACCAGGGGCGTATAATCGCTGTCGCCGGATACGATGCAGAAGCTGTCGATCAGCGGGTTGGTATAGGCGACCTCCAGCGCGTCGATGACGAGCAGGATGTCGGCGTTGTTCTTCTGGCTGATGCCGTGGCGAAGCGAGGGCACCACGGTGAAGGTATTGCTGAGCAGCACCTCCTTCAGCCCCGCGTACTGCTCGGTATAGCCGTAGACCTTGCCCAGCAGCACGTCGCCGCGGATTTTTACCTTTTCCAGCACGTTCAAGAACGTGGGCACCTTCGCGCCGCAGTTTTCCAGATCTACGAATAATGCAAATTTTGGCAGTGTAATCATTCCTTTTTGATGGTTTTATGGGGGTTGTATCGGAGCAAACTTTTTCGCCCCGACGTCGTTCGATGAATCGTTAATCCGTCGGTACGTTCCGTATTTCTCAGCGTTCCCTTGTCTGCAATCGCCAAGGAGTATTAGGGAAACGATGAGCAAAGACCCTGTGCGCTGCGTCGTCGATCTCGTCTTTCGGACCGCTATAGTCCAACAAGGATTTGAGCCGATTCACGCGATCCGAAATGGTCAGCTTTTCGTTGATTTTTGCGCCGGGCGAGGCGCTTTCACGAAGGAATACTGGAAGTATTTCGAGTGGAAGCAACGAAGCGCGGCGCGAAAAGAAGCAAAAGATGACCGTTGAGCGTTCGCGCGAATCGGTTCAAATCCGGAAAGTGAACCGATCTCCCCGAATCCATTGGCGGCTGAGATGCAGCGGCCGGCCGTGCTGGTCAAACACCAGCTGGTCCAGGCGCAGCAGGGCGTCGCCGGTTTTGGTTTCCAGAAGCTTGCCGACCGGGCCGTCGGCGCGGGCCATGGAGATATCGTGCACGGCGTGGCTTGGCACCAGCCCGTGCGCTGACAGCAGCGCGTACAGAGAACCAGTCAGGGGGTCGTCCAGCAGAAAGGCGAGATCCGCCGAAAAGCGGTTGTATTCCAGCATCACCGGCTCGCCGCCCGCAAGGCGGAGCCGGCAGATGGAAATGATCTCGCCGCTTTTGCCGACGTCCAGGTTCACGCGGTCTTCCTCGGAGGCCGCCTCCCGCCTGCGCTCAATCAGGCGGGTCTGCGCGGTTTGGCCGATCTGGGCGCAGGCATCGGAAAAGCTGGTGATATGGGACAGGTCACGCACCATTTTCTCCTGCGCCACGAACGTGCCCTTGCCCTGGCAGCGCACCAAAAGCCCGCTGCGCACGATTTCCTCCAGCGCTTTGCGCACCGTGACGCGGCTGACGCCGTAGAGCCCGCACAGCGTTTGCTCGCCGGGAATGCGCTCCCCCGGGGGATACACGCCGGCGGTGATGTCGTTTCGCAGCCGCTGCATCAATTGTTTATACAACGGTCGTTCGCTCGTCTTTGTAAGCAAGCTCGTCTGCACGCGGCCACCTCCAGTGTTCACCCGTTCAGTATACCCCATTGCGGCCTGTTGGGCAAATTCTACTCGATCAGCGAGATCAGGATATCCTTTTCGATCATGAAGTTGAACAAGTCGTCGATCACGCCGCCGGGCATTTTGAGCGCGATGGGCAGCAGATACAGCCCCATCGTTTTCGCCCAGCGTTCCTTGTGCTCGCGCAGGAACATATCGTTCAGGCTGAAAAAATCGTTCTGCTCGTATTCCACTTCCCGGAACACGCTTTTGTCCCGCGCGGAGAGGGAACCGTCAAAGTACACCGAAAGCGCGGGCAGGCCGGTTTGCGGGTTGATCCAATCCGCGGTCAGGCTCAGATCATAGGGCAGCTGCGCCGCCGTGCGCGACCAGCGGAAGGCAATGGTCTGCGCGGGGGGAACCTGTTCGAACACATACCCGTCCATCTCGGCGGTCACGAAACCCTCG
>CAYRPW010000397.1:0-2334 GCA_964426145.1 uncultured Oscillospiraceae bacterium | reverse complement strand
CGGCCTTTTGAACAAGCTGTCATCCCGCTTCCAAACAGGGTTTGTCAGCGGTCTGACGGCGCTTTTCAGCGCCGTTTTGAAGAGCCATAGAACGGTGTGTACAAATGGAACCTCGTGCCGGTTAGCAACCGGGTGTCGGGCTGGAACCGTAACGGATGGAGATCCGCGCGCAATACCGAGGCTTACTTATGAAATCACTCCAGCGCAAGCCCGGCTTCCCGCGCCAAACGCAGCACCAGGCCCGCGACGGCGTACGCGCCGTCAAACCGCAGATGGGTATCGTCCGCCGCGCCGTCCGGATAATTGCGGTGCCCGGCAGGCAGGTGCAGGTACCAGGCTTTGGACGCGTCCTCGCCCAGCGCGGCAACCGCCGCGAAGGTTGCCCGTTCCGCATCCAGCAGCGGCACCGCCTCGGCCCGGGCAAGCGCGCGGATCGCATCGGGATACTCGCCGTGCGTGTCGGTCAGCGCGCCGTTATGGAAGCGCCGCCGCACAATCGGCGTCAGCAGCACGGGCAGCGCGCCTTTGATCCGGGCGGCTGCTATATAACGGCGCAGGAACTGCGGAAACGTCGTATGCGCGCCGGTGCCCCGGTCCGGGTCGTCCTTCTCGTCGTTATGCCCGAATTGAATGAACAGCAGATCGCCCTTGCGCAGGCAATCCGCCAGCTGTTCCAGACGTCCCTCCGCGATATAGCTCCGGCTGGACCGGCCGCTTACGGCGGCGTTGTGTACGGCGGTGCGCCGCAAAAGCGCAGGCAGCGCCTGCCCCCAGCCCGCGCGGGGATACAGCTCCTCCGGGTAATCCGAAGCGGTGGAATCCCCGGCGATGTAGAGCGTCGTTTCCGGCTGCGCCGGGTTCCACCGGTCGGCGCCGCCGATGACCTGCGCCATCGTCACGCTCTGCGCTTCCGCCGGGCTTAAAAGAGAGGCGTTCTTGTGCCGGTGCGCGGTATCCGCGCGGGGGCCGGTGGTGCCGTATTCCCCGTAGCGCCAGGTGACGGGCTTCTCCGCCCAGTCCTCCCAGCCCGCGCTTTTCACGCAGGCGTCCATATGGCAGTGCAGGAACAGCGTGCGGGCGTATGCGCGCCACGGCCGGCCCAGATACACCGTTTCCGGGGCGCATCCGTCGCCCGTCAGCGTGCAGTTGCGGAACACGAACCCGAACGGCTGCTCTTTGGGCGTATTGGCCGCGGTATAGTATCCGTTGGGTTCGTTCGCGCCCCTGTCGTTGCACTTGAGCGTGCAGCGCTCAAACCAGCACCGGTAGGGGCCGAAGATGAAATCCACATCGCCCTGAATGGTACAGTCCTCGAAATATTGCCGGTAGCCGGAATACCCCGCGTCGCCCACGGAAGCGCTCTGCACCGGCAGCACGTACGGCAGCGCGTGATCCGCCACCTTCTGCATCGTCGGCCCGCAAAACAGCGTGTCCTGATGGGCGATCATCCGGCAGCCGCGAAACACCCCGCAGTCGCCCGCCGCATACACCGCCACGGCCTGCCCGACAATCTCCCCCGGTCCGGCGTCGTTTTCAACGGTGATTTGACTGAATTCCACATGATGGCCGGTGATGATGAGCGTGTAGGAAAGAAAGGTGTTTTTATCCGTGCCGTCGGGCAGCTTCTGTTTGGCGTAGTCGCCGAAAACCAGCTTCGTAGCGTCGGCGCCCGCGCCCACAAGCCGCAGATTGTCCTTGGTGATGTGCACCTTCTCACGGTAGATTCCCGGTCCGATGCGGATGATCACCGGCGTGCTGCTGCCGGACGGCGCCGCGTCGATTGCCGCCTGGATGGTCCTGTAATCGCCGGTACCGTCTCCGGCAACAGAGAGTATCATCTCGCATTGCTCCTTTTCGGCTGGCCGCCTGCTTGTATAGCACGAATGTACCACGCCGCGCAATGCCGCGCAACCGTTCAAAACGGGAACGGAAACGCCGGGAATATTTGATGCATACGGGCGGCAAAGGGAAACCGCAGCGGACCGCAGAATAGAAACTGAAGCGAACGTGTGCGGCGGCAATAAAAAATTTGGGGCGACGACTATGGAAAAACACAACCGCGGGCATTTTAAAAGCAGAATCTTCATGCGCCTGTTTTTTTCGTACGTCCTGCTGATCGTATCGTTTTTTGCCGTGTATGCGGGATCGATCATCGCCAAAAGCCGTTCGGTTTACCGCGAGAGCGTGGAACTGGATTACCAGCAGAAAACCGGGAAACTGAGCAACTGGATGGACGTGCAGCTGTTAAGCGCGCGCAACGCCATCGCAAGCATCAATAACTCCGAAACCATCAAGGCCCTGTATAACCGCACCTATATCGAAAACGCACCCGTG
>CAYRPW010000396.1:0-2346 GCA_964426145.1 uncultured Oscillospiraceae bacterium | reverse complement strand
CGGAAGAACCTTCTATTTGGGGTGGTGGGTGGTCGGCGGGGTTGGTATCCCGGCGCGGCACGGTGTAAAACAGCATCAGCTTGCCCCGCATGGCGCGAAGATCGTCCTCCTTGAGCTCGATCGCATCCACGCTCACGGTTTCATCCGCATGAAAGCGAATGCAGTTCAAGCCGCCGTATGCCGCCGCGTATTGATCCTGCTTGCCGATGGGGTGCCCAAGGATGCCGATCTCAATCTCGCACGCGGCCTCCGCCAGCTGCCTGGAGGACAGGCGCTTTCCCTTGTAGGTGTACAGCGCGTTGAGCACGCCCACCGTAAACGCGCTGGAGGACCCAAGCCCCGTGCCGGAAGGGATATCCGCGATGGACGTGATCTCAATTCCGTCGGTCACCCCGGTCATGCGCATGCACTCCCGCACCAGTTCGTGCTGCACTTCCGAAAGCGAATTCACGATCTCCGTTTTGGAGTAACTGATGCGGATGGAGCGGTCGAACTTCGTGTTGACCGTGATATACACGTACTGGTTGATCGCCATGCTGACGACGGCGCCGCCTTCCGCCTGATAGAAATCCCGGATATCCGTCCCACCGCCTGTGAAACTAATTCTCAGGGGCGTTCTGGTGATAATCATGCCTTCCATTCCTCCTGCGCTTTGCGGTAGTTCTCCGGCGTGCCGATATCGATCAGGTAATCCTGAATCTCCCAGCCGTACATTTTGCCGACCAGACTGGGCAGCACTTCCTTGCCGAAATCACAGAAAGCGGCGTCCGGGAAGTACCGGAACAGTTCCGGATTGGCGATGTACACACCGGCGTTGGCCAGGTTTCCCTGCGGGTTTTTCGGTTTCTCCTCAAACGCAACGATACGGCCGGAGGGATCGGCGGCGGCGATGCCGCAGGCTTTGGGGTTGCCGCACCGAAACAGCGCCATCGTCAGCACGCCTCCGTGCTGCCGGTGGAAGGCCAGCATGGAGGTGAGGTCGATATTCGTCAGGTTGTCCGCATAGCAGATGGCAAACGGCTCATCGGTCGTTAGAAAATCGCGGTTCGCCTTCACGGTTCCGCCGCTGCCCAGAAGGACTTCCTCATAGAACTCATGCGCGATCAGGCCCGTGAGCTGGCAGTTGAAATCGTTGAGATACGCGCGCACAAGCCGCGCCAGATAATGTGTGTTCACCAGCACGTCGCGGTAGCCGTGGCGGCACAGCAGTTGAAACCACCAGCTGAGCAGCGGTTCGCCCCGGATGGGAACCAGGCATTTGGGGATGGCGTCGGTCAGCGGGCGCAGCCGGGTTCCGTATCCGGCCGCTAGCAGAAAAGCTTTCATGGAATATCCTTTCGCAAAAGGACCGCTTTAACGGTCAGCAGCAGTATTTTGATGTCCAGCCATGGCGATTGATGCCGCGCATAGTAAAGCTGCAGCGTTTTTGCCTCCCGGCTTAAAAACGGGCAGCCTTTTCTTCCCTTCACCTGCCACCAGCCGGTGATCCCCGGTTTTACAGAGAGCAGCAAATCCCGGTCTGCGCCATACTCCTCCGCTTCCCGCCGCACCACGGGCCGCGGGCCGACCAGGCTCATATCGCCCCGCAGCACGGAAACCAGCTGGGGCAGCTCGTCCAGGCTGGTGCGGCGCAGGAACTTTCCGATTTTCGTGATACGGGGGTCCTCGATCGTCTTATCGCCCGCCAGATGCTTGCAGAGCGTTTCCGCGGTAAAAAGATCCGTTTTTTCCTCGGCGTTTTCGATCATCGTGCGGAATTTATACATGACGTATTCCTTGCCGTTCTTGCCCACGCACACCCGCCGGTAAATCACGCTTCCCCGGTCGTTGAGCTTGATCAGGGCGGCTACGGCCAAAAGCAGCGGCGACAGTACGATCAGCCCCGCCGCAGCCCCCGCCAGATCCGCTGCCCGTTTAAAAGCCAGATACCCGCGCCGCACGGCGCGCCGCTGCGGAATCGCCGCGTTTCCCCATCCAGCTTCCGCAGGCTCGCGCTGGGCAAGCGCTTCGAATTCCATCCCGCGGTCTTTCAGCTGCTCCATAGAAACCCCCGCTTTCCTACCCGATAAACCGTTTTCGGGCGCAGTTACACAACCCCATGAAAACAAACAGGCCGGCGGCGTTGACCGCAGCGCCAATCCGGCTCCCGGCAATAAATTGGGCGGCCTGTCGAATATTATCGAAAAAGCCATGGGTTCGGCAGCCAAATCAGGTCACGCGCCCATCGTTGAAGTCTTGTCCCCGGGCGAGCAGCCCAGCCGGAAAGGCCTGATCTTCGCGGCGACACCGGCCAGTGACATGGTGTGCGGATCCGAACAGCTTTCTGCCGGCATCACGTTGCAGGTG
>CAYRPW010000395.1:0-2359 GCA_964426145.1 uncultured Oscillospiraceae bacterium | reverse complement strand
TGCTGGCCCGGGGTGAGCGCGGCGCTTTCCAGCAGCGCCGTGGTATAACCCATGTGACTCAAGTCCAGCACATAGGGCAAATCGATCAATTTCAGGCTTTCCACGGCGAGCCGCACCACTTCGCCGACGACGTACGCGTCCGCCTCGCCCATGGCCTCGATGCCCATCTGCTCGATTTCGGCCACCTCGCGGCTGACGCCCGAGCAGCTGTACACGCTCTCCTGATAATACACGCGCTCCAGGCCCGTCCGCTCCGACCGCGCGTGCTTGACGATGGACAGGGTCACGTCCGGCTTCAGGGCCATGAGTTTGCCGTCCGGGTTGGTAAAGGTGAGCACGTTCTCGCTTTTTAGGAAGCTCTTGTTCTCCAGATACAGCCCGTATTCCTCAAACCTGCGCATGGAAAAGCGCGTGTAGCCAAGACTTTCGTAAAGGCCGCGGAGCTTCAGAAGCAGCTGGTTTCGTTTGGTTTCTGTGGGAGCCATGGCGTCCTCCGATCCCTGGGTCGTCGTTCCGTCTCAACATTACTGGCAAAGCATAGCACAAATAAGCGCTTTAGTCAAGTAACGTGATAACGCGGCAGCGTAGAAAATTATCCGCGGATTTTGTGCAGTTTTCAATCGTCCGCCAGCAGATCGCTGCGCTCGTACAGGTACACGGTGTCATACCATAAACCCTCCGTCGCGGGCTCCGTCGCAACCAGCGTATACCGGTCGGTGATCGTATCGGGCTGCCTGCCGCGCGTAACGACGAAATCCGTCACGCCCTGCGCGATATAGCGGTCCTGCTCTTGAAGCATCTCCGGCAGGGGAACGTTGGTGTAATGGAAATACTTCACTGTGGGCGTAACGCCGGCGGCGGTATAAAACCCGCTGTCCATAAAGAAATAGTTAAGCATCGTCGCTCCCGGCACTTGCCCGATGACCGCCGCGAAGCGGTACTGCATGGTCTCTTCGCGCGGTTTCAGCAGGTCTTTTGTATTGGGGCTTGCGGCATAGCAGAAAAACAGCGAAAACAGCGTGAGCGTTCCGGCGACCAGGACGCTTAAAACGGGCTTCCTTGCCAGCGCGCGGTCCAGTGCGGGGCAGGCCGGCAGCAGGTAAAGCGCGGCGAACGCGGCGAAAATGAACCCGTAATAAACGTAGGGCTTCCCGCCGATGAACACGCCCACGCCCAGGAGCAATGCCAGGGCAAAGACGAACAGCTTCTCCGCCGCCGTCTGCTTCCTGCCGGCCAAAAACCAGATATAGCCCAGCGCCGTGGGGAGGGTGAAACCCGGATTGGCGGTCAGGAAATCCCAGGCGGTTGCAAACATCAGCCGGATCCGCTGCCAAAGCGTAAGCGGTTCGGTGTTTGCGTAGAGAAACAGATTGTCGTATACGTACACTTTGTACCAGTCATACAGCGCGCCGTTGGCGGCAAAGTATACGAACCACGGCAGGGTTGCGATGCCGATGCCGCAGAGAAACCATCCCAGGCTCGCAAACGCGCTGCGCGGCTGCCGGCGGAGAAAATGATAGAGCATCAGCCCAAGGATCCAGGCGGCAAAGAAACCCAGCATCGTAAACTTCATCCACAGCACGAACCCGCAGGCAACGCCGCTGAGCAGCAGCGCGGACGCGGGCATGCGTTGCGGCGCGCGCAGTTTCAGCCACCGCAGCAGAAAATACAGCGCCCACGCAAGAACCGGCAGGCAAAGCTCCTCGGCACTGTCTCCCGTGCGGAAGCTGACGGACGAAAGGCTCAGCGCGGCGGCAAGCGGCAGCAGCGCCCAGGCGGACTGCCCGGCGCCGTATAGGGTGAGCAGCTTGTACACCGCCATGAGAAACAAGCCCACCGCGGCGATTTCCATAAAGAACACGCCGAGGAAACCGGAGGGGCTGATCAGCGCGCACAGGGCGTGCAGCATGTAAATCAGCGGCCCCTTGTGCTCGTACAGGTCCCGGTACATTACCCGCCCGGCGAGGATTCCCTTGCCGGCGGACAGGTACGCGTTGGCGTCCTCCCAGTCGTTGATCGGATACAACGGGGAGGATTTCGAGCAAAGCAACAGGCAGGCAGCCGCAAGCAGCAGGCAAAACGCCAGTACCCGAACATCGCGTCTGCGCAGGCTCATACCATCGCCCCGTTTCATTACAACTACGCATAGCGTAGCATACTTGCGCCCCGCGAACAAGCGCGGAATTTTTGCATTCCTCTTGTTTTCCGATAGGCGATCTTGCGTTCATCTGCTATAATAGGGTTTATGCTTCGAGGATGCGAAGGAGGAACCTTTTCATGCGTGACGAAACCAAGTGCCTGCACAGCGGCTATACCCCTAAAAATACCGAACCCCGCGTCATGCCCATCGTGCAGAGCA
>CAYRPW010000394.1:0-2364 GCA_964426145.1 uncultured Oscillospiraceae bacterium | reverse complement strand
CGACGCGATGCGCGAGCAGGCGCAACGGTACCTGGCCATCCTGAACGTGGAAATTCAGGCCACGTGCAAGAAGTGCGGGAAGGCCGTTTCGGTCACCCCGGAGCTTGGCCATACCTACAAGTGCACGGATTGCGGCACGCCGTTCCTGTATGATGAGCTGTACGCTTTCCTCCGGAAGTAACGGGTTGGATCACAATGCGCCCGCAGGCTGGAAATGCTGCCTTTGCCGTAACGCCGCTGGCTTTACGGCATGATGCGCGCACACAGATTTTTTCACGATCCACCAAATATGGTGTTTCACTGCACCTCATGCTGTGTATATATGGATTCGACGGGTGGTTCCTGTCAAAAATCCGCCGCCGGTGTTTTGGTTGGACCCGGCAGCCCGGGGGAAGCAGACGGCCGCTGCAACCTCTGGCGGGAACCCGCAAACGGACCCCTGCCGCATCATAGCGCATAGTCAAATAAAACCGTGAGGGAATCGGATGAGAATTTCAGGGCTGCAAAAGGCAACGCTGCTGGATTACCCGGGCAAGGTGGCCGCTACGGTGTTTACGGGCGGCTGCAACTTCCGCTGCCCGTACTGCCACAACGCGTCGCTGATCGCGCCCACGCCCTTCACGCCGGAGATCCCCGAGGCGGAGTTCTTCGCGTTCCTCAAAAAGCGCAGGGGCCTGCTCGACGGCGTGTGCGTATCGGGCGGGGAACCGCTGCTGCAGGAGGATCTGGAAGCGTTTCTGGGCCGCGTGAAAGCGCTTGGGTTTCTGGTGAAGCTTGATACCAACGGAAGCAACCCCGCAAAACTCCGCAGGCTTGCGGAGGCCGGGCTTGTGGATTATATCGCAATGGACATAAAGCACGCGCCGGAAAAATACGCGCTTGCCGCGGGTACCGCGGCGGACATCGTGCCCTTCCTTCGTGAAAGCGTTTCGTATCTGCTGACCGCGCCGGTGGAGGTTGAATTTCGCACCACGCTGGTAAGGCAGCTGCATACGGCGGACGATATTAAAGCCATCGCGCGGTGGATTGCGGGCGCGCCGCGCTATTTTCTGCAGAATTTCGAAGCCTCCGGCGACGTGCTGCGCCCCGGCCTGGAAGGCTTCGCGCCCGAGGAACTTACCGCGTTTGCCGAGGCCGCGCAAACGTTTGTGCCCGGTACGCAGCTGCGCGGCGCGTAACGAAACCCGCGGAAATACAACACGTGGAAACACGATTTTGTAGGGGGCATGAACCCGCCCCACAATATCTTGTGATTTGATACTTGACAGCAACGCTATTCGGGTTTAGAATAGCAATACACTAAATTTTGAAGGTTCGGAGTGCAGGCTTTGTCGCCGAAAAGCCGTATTCCACGACGCTTCATCTTAGCGGAGGGTTAGGCCATGTATAAGGTCATCAAACGGGACGGGGCCATCGCGGAATTCAACATTACGAAAATCGTCAGCGCGATTTCCAAAGCGTTCGACGCGCAGCATAAGGAATATAATCCCGGCGATATTGATTTTCTGGCCCTGAAAGTCACCGCGGACTATCAGGGACAAATCAAAAACGGCTTGATCGGCGTGGAAGCCATCCAGGACAGCGTGGAGCGCGTGCTGGGGCAGGCGGGCTATGCCGACGTGGCCAAAGCCTATATTCTGTACCGCAAGCAGCGTGAGAAGGTGCGCAATACCTCAAACACGCTGCTGGACTATAAGAAGCTCGTCAACGGCTACGTCAAGATCGACGACTGGCGCGTGAAGGAAAACTCCACCGTTACCTATTCGGTGGGCGGGCTGATTTTAAGCAACTCCGGCGCGATTACGGCCAACTACTGGCTGTCCGAAGTGTATGACGAGGAAGTGGCCAACGCCCACCGCGAGGCGGACATGCACATCCACGACCTGTCCATGCTCACGGGCTACTGCGCGGGCTGGTCCTTAAAACAGCTGATCATGGAAGGCCTGGGCGGCATCCCCGGCAAAATCACCTCCAGCCCCGCAAGCCACCTGTCCACGCTTTGCAACCAGATGGTCAACTTTCTGGGCATCATGCAAAACGAGTGGGCCGGCGCGCAGGCCGTGTCCTCGTTTGACACCTATCTCGCGCCCTTCGTGAAGGTGGACAATCTGGACTATAAAGAAGTCAAGCAAAGCCTGCAGTCCTTCGTGTTCGGCGTGAACACCCCCAGCCGCTGGGGCACGCAGGCGCCCTTTACCAACGTGACGCTGGACTGGACGGTGCCGGCCGACATGGCCGACCAGCGCGCCATCGTGGGCGGGCGGGAACTTGATTTCTGCTACCGCGACTGCCAAAAAGAGATGGATATGATCAACAAGGCGTTCATCGACATCATGATCGAAGGCGACGCCAACGGCCGGGGCT
>CAYRPW010000393.1:0-2379 GCA_964426145.1 uncultured Oscillospiraceae bacterium | reverse complement strand
CCGGCTCCAAAGCCGCCGTTGCCGCCCTGAAACGCGAAGGCGTGCGCAAAACCGTAATGCTTACCGGCGACACGCAGGCCGTAGCGGATCAGGTAGGGCGGGAGCTGGGCCTTACCGAAGTACACGCACAGCTGCTTCCGGCAGACAAGGTGGATCAGGTGGAAAAACTGCTGTCCCAGAACGGCCCCAAAGGCAGGCTGATCTTCGTTGGTGACGGCGTGAACGATGCGCCGGTACTGACCCGCGCGGACGTGGGTGTCGCAATGGGCGCGCTGGGCAGTGACGCAGCCGTGGAGGCTGCCGACGTGGTGCTGATGGATGACGATCCCCGCAAACTGCCGCTGGCCATCGGGATTGCGCGGCATACGCTGCAGATAGCCCGGCAAAATATCGTATTCGCCCTCGCCGTCAAGCTGGGCGTACTGGCGTTGATCGCGGTGGGGCTGGCCAACATGTGGCTGGCGGTGTTCGCAGACGTAGGCGTAAGCCTGCTCGCCATTCTGAACGCAACCCGCGCCCTGCGTGTGCGCAACGAAGAATAATAACCGAAAGAAGCCGGCGCGTGTTGCCACTTTGTGCAACACGCGCCGGTTTTCTGTATATTCTAAGCAATAATGAAACAGCCGGTATCGCTTCGATCCGATCAAACGGACCGATAGGCAAGACGCGCCTTATTCGTTACGGCGCTTGCCGCAGCGCATACTGGCGCAGGCGGCACAGCCGCCGTCTCCCGTTTCGCGCAGGCTGGCGGGCAACGTGTCCCCCACATCCTTCATCGTCAGGATCATCTCGTCGCAGGGAATCGGACAGTGCAAGCCTGCCAATGCCATCTGCGCAGCGGCCATCGCCTGCGAAGCTCCGCCCACGTTGCGGTATACGCAGGGTATCTCCACCAGCCCCTGCACAGGGTCACACACCAGCCCCAGCATGTTCATCAGCGCAAATGCGCAGGCGTCAGCCGCCGCTTCCGGGGTGCCGCCGTACAGCTCCGTCAGCGCCGCGGCGGCCATGCCGGCCGCAGAACCGCATTCCGCCTGGCAGCCACCTTCCGCGCCGCTTACCGTAGCCTGCAGGGCAATCGCGCGCCCTACCGCCGCCGCCGTAAACAGGGCGTCCGTCAAATCATCATCTGAAAATCCATCCTGTTCCTGTGCCGCCAGCAGCACGCCCGGCAGAATGCCGCAGCTGCCAGCCGTTGGCGCCGCGACGATTTTCCCCATGCAGGCGTTGCTTTCCGATACGGCCAACGCATAGGCGCAGGCTTTCCCTAACAGGCCGAAACGGTCGCTGTGTTCCGCGGCGCGCATCTGCGCCGCCTGCCCGCCAACCCGACCGGATACGGAACGCAGTTCCGGACTGAGCCCTTCCTGAACGCTGGAACGCATTACCTCCAGCGCCTTCCGCATTCTGGCGCGTGCCGCTGTTTCATCCGTACCGTCCTGCCCGGCCTGCCAGCGAATCGCCGCCCGTGCGATACTCCCGCATTCCTTAGCGGCGGCAAGCACCTCCGTTATGGTCTGCACGGCTCATTCCTCCCCTGCGTTTCGTCCCCACGCGCGGCCAGATAGGCCACATGGTATACGTCCGTCAATTCCGACAGATGCCCGATCAACGCGTGATCCGCTGCGCCGTCCAGTTCCAGTGTTACCATGGCTTCCCCCCCGGCTGAAGAGCGGGAAACGCGCATGGTGGCGATATTCAGGTGGCTCGCGGCCACTTCGCCGCTGATTTTAGCGATCATGCCGGGCGTGTCCCGGTAAGTGAGCACCAGTGTGTTGCCATGGCCGGAAATGGAGGTTTCTAAACCATCCACGGACTGGATTACAATCTCCCCTCCGCCGATGGATGCGGCCTGCAATATCACTTTGCGCCCCTTCCGGTTCGTCAGGTCAAGCACGACGGTATTCGGATGCGCATTGCGAAGGGAAGCCTGATAAAAACTCACCTTCAACCCTGCCCTTTCGGCGCAGGCCAGACTGTCGCGTAGGCGGGGATCGTCCACCTCCATACCCAGCAGCCCGCCCACAAGCGCCCGGTCGGTGCCATGTCCTTTATATGTTTTTTGGAAGGAGCCCCACAGACCGATTTTCGCTTCTACCGGTTCGCCGCCCAGCAACATCCGGCCCAGTTTGCCGATCCGGGCCGCGCCTGCCGTGTGGGACGAGCTGGGGCCGATCATAATCGGTCCGATCAGGTCGAACATGTCCATTTCTCTTATTCCTCCCGTGCCGCGGGTTCTTCCCACGCGGCATACAGTTCTTCTTTGGAAAGGCAACGGATGCGCCCGTCGGTCACACGGGTCAGCTCATCAACCACGCGGGGAATGTCGGCCTGCCTGCACAGCAGGGTAAAGCGTACCGAATCGGCATAAACCGGCGG
>CAYRPW010000392.1:0-2382 GCA_964426145.1 uncultured Oscillospiraceae bacterium | reverse complement strand
AGCGCCATGGTAAAAAAACGCTGCCCCGCCGCCGGCGTGGCGGCAGGGCAGCGTTTTTGTGTGCAAAAAGGAGTGTAGTATGGCAAAATTCATTACGTTCGGCGAGATTATGCTCAGGTTAAAAAGCCCGGGCTTTGAGCGCCTGCTGCATTTCGCGCACGGCGTCGTTTTGCATGCCGCGTTTTAAAACTTGCGCGGTTGGCGCGGGGGTGTTGTTGGGGTCGATGGTCACATAGAGCATGCTCGCCGTATCGGCGGTCGGGGTCGGGGTTGCGTTACGCTCGGTATCCAGCGTTTGGTACGCGCCGATCGTGCGCGGAACCATCACGGCTAGCCCGGCGCACAAAAGCGCCAAAGCCGCCCACAGCAGGCCGCGTTGCCATTTCATCGGTCAGGTTCCCCCCACAGTTTCTCCGGGTACACGCCGGCCAGCACCAGCGCGCGCAGGGCCTGCTCCACCATGGGCCGGTCCTGCCGGTAGGTAACCCCGTACCAGCGGTCCGAAGTCTGATAGACCTTCACGCGGGCGCGGGCTTGCGACAGCAGCGTATCCACCGCCTGCGGCAGGAAAAACTCTGCCTTTTCCACGTTTTCCCGTATGGCCCGGTCCAGAAACGCGGGAAACAGCTCGCCAAGGAAGCGCGCCATTGCCTGCGGAAATCCCCACATGTTCATGCTCACCACGGCAAGCGCGCTCAGCCGCGTGTACAGCTGTTCGTCCTGGGTCATCAGCGGCCCGTCCACCGAGGGGATGATGTGCGTGCGTTCGGTGATGGACTGAAGATACCCGTCTTCGCTTACGCCGCACACCCCGCGCGAAACGTGCCCCGTATCGCTTAATGTGTTTTTCAGATGATAGCCCACCATGCAGAAATCATCGTCGGTTTGCACCTTCCGCAGGTGTTCCGCCGCCAGGCGGAAGGCTTCGGCGCCGTAAAAATCATCGGCGTTGATCACGCAAAACGGCGCGTCCAGAAGCTCGCGCGCCGCGTACACCGCGTGCCCGGTGCCCCACGGCTTCACCCGCTTGGGGGGTAAAGCGTAGCCCGCGGGCAGATCGGTCAGCTCCTGGTAGGCGAACGCTACGGGGAACTGAACGCGCTTGAGCAGCAGGTTTCTGAAATCCGGCTCGTTCTCGCGTTTGATCACCAGCACCGCGCGCTCAAACCCGGCGCGTTTGGCGTCGTACAGCGAATAATCCAGAATGAACTCGCCGTGCGCGCCCATGGGGTCCATCTGTTTGAGGCCGCCGTAACGGCTGCCCATGCCGGCTGCCATGATTAAGAGAATCGGCCGCTGCTGCATTGTTGCGCACTCTCCATTTCCGGTTGCGATATAAGGTTCCGGCGATTTCGTTCCGTACCCCCGGATTGCCGTCCGCGCGTGTCCGTTTGGCCTCGGCTTGCCTGCCTGGCAAAATGCCGTTACGTTCAATCGCTTACGGCGCTGCCGCGGCGTGCGGCGGACACGCGCCGTTTCGGCTGGCGGGAGCGTTCAGATCGGCCGCTTATGCATACCGCGTTCCCTCCTGCCCAGCTGTTCTGATTATAGCATACCGCATGCCGTTCGTCAGCCGTTTGCGGGCGGGCGGCGGCGTAAAAACTGTAACTATAACGGAACTATAGAGCAATTATTACAATATATGGCGTAAGTGTTGACAGTATATATCATATGTGGTATAGTCATCACGAAAATCCTGGATCGCACCTTTCGCGGCGGACGGTGTGGAAAGGGGTCAGTGCGTTCGCAGCGAAGTTTTACATCGGGTAATAGTTCCGCAATGTTTGAACCTTTTTGCATAGAGTATTACGGGTTCATTGCACCATGACGGAGGGCTTGGATGGAAAAGCAGTTGAAGGTCACGTATCATCATAACAGCGGGTTCTCCGTGCAGGTGGGCAGCACCCTTCTGGTGTTTGATTACTGGGAAGGCGAGCGCAGGCGGCTTTCCCCGGTAGGCCAGCTCAACACCAAGATCCTGTCGGTGTTTGAAGAGGTGTATGTGTTCGTCAGCCACGTGCATGCCGATCATCTGGACCCCGTGATCTACGAGTGGCGGGAGGAGCTTCCCGGCATCAACTACATCGTTTCGTCCGATCTGCCCATCGGCAAGCGCGGGCGGCGGATTGCCCCGCTGGAAACGCTGGAGATTTCCAAGGATTTATGCGTGACCGCGTTTGATTCCACCGATCTGGGCGTGAGCTTTCTGGTCACCGCATACGGCATGAAAATTTTCCACGCGGGCGACCTGAACCTGTGGCACTGGCGGCAGGAGAGCAGCCTGCGCGAGATCGAGGCGGCGGAAAAGGCGTACTACGACGCGGTGGAGCCCATCAAGCAGGAGCACATTGACGTGGCCATGTTCCCCGTCGATCCCCGTCA
>CAYRPW010000391.1:0-2383 GCA_964426145.1 uncultured Oscillospiraceae bacterium | reverse complement strand
CTATGATGACAATAGAATCATTTTGAAAGGCGCGATCCGATGAAAATCGACAGGCTTGTGAGCATTGTCATGATACTGCTTGATAAAAAGCGCATCAGCGCGCAGGCGTTAGCCGATCTGTTTGAGGTATCAACCCGCACAATCTACCGCGACGTTGACGTTATCAGCAGGTCGGGTATTCCGGTTCATTCAACCTCGGGGGTAGGCGGCGGCTTTGAAATTATGCAGAATTATAAAATGGATCGGAAAGTATTTTCTGCCGCCGATCTTTCCGCCATCCTGACGGGGCTTTCCAGCGTTTCCGGCATGATTCGAGGGGATGAATTGGGCAGCGCTCTCGCGAAAGTCAAAAGTTTCATCCCGGCCGACAGGGCGGAAGAAATTGCTTGCAAAGCCAATCAGATCTTTATCGATTTCAGTCCGTGGATGGAGAACTGGAACATCCGGCCCTATCTTGCGGTGATTCAAAAGGCCATCCGGGAAAGCAAACTGCTTTCGTTCTCGTATACAGACCGATATGGGAATTTAACCGCTCGGACAGCCGAACCGCATCAGCTTGTGCTAAAAGGCAGTCATTGGTATTGGCAAGGCTATTGCCATCAAAGAAATGACTTTCGCCTGTTGAAGCTATCCCGCACCGCAAACCTGCAAATACAGGATACCTGCTTTACGCCGCGTGATTACCCAAAACCGCAGTTCGATTTCTCCGGCATTTTGGCAGCGATGCAGATGACTGTAAAAATTCGAATACATAAGTCCGCCGTGGATAGGGTTCTTGATTATTGCACTGACGAGCACATTTCACCGGACGGTGAGGAGCATTATATCGTTCGTTTTCCCTTCATTGAGAACGAATACTACTACGGTATTCTTTTAAGCTTCGGGAACAAATGCGAGTGCCTGGAGCCGTTCCATGTCCGTGCGGAGATGAAGCGCAGAATACACGAAATTGCCACCCTGTACGAACGCTGATCTTTGCTGCAGGCAGGAAATGACAAACGAGCTTTTTTGATTGACGACCGGAATCATGGTATAATCAAGGAAATCCAGCGGATGCACATCAGATAAAAACCGAGCTGTCAACAACCGACCGACCCATGGGAAAGGAAACGCCTATGCTGAAAACCGGCGATACGCCCGGCAAGGGCACGTACAAATGCACCAAATGCGGCAAACTCGTGACGCTGGACAAGGATACCGACGCCCTGCCCGTTTGCCCCAAATGCGGGAACAAGACCTGGACGAAGGTAGAGAAGTAACCCTCCGCATAACCGCGACGCCCGTACACGTTAATCCGTGTACGGGCGTTTTTCTGTTCCGCGCATTGTACGAAACGCGGCGAAGCTAGCTCAAATCCATCCACTTTGCCGTAACGCCATCCAGCGCGTTCAGATCGGCTGTCAGGCGTTCCACGTCCGCCTGTGAACCGCAGGGCTGGAGCACGATGATGCCGTAATTCGCGCAGTTGGTTTCATCCACCTCATGCAAACCAAGCCGGGTTTTAATTTTGCAGCCGTTTTTCGTAAGCGTTTCCTGAAAGCGAAGGGCATTGGCGACGCGGTTATCCATCCGCACGCCGATCAGGTAATTGCACTGCATGGTTCCGCCTCCTGCCGTCCGCCGGGTTTCCACCCGGCATAACTTTTTTATATAAGCATATGTATACCCTTTCTTAGCCGGTATAAACCTTCTCCGCCGAATTTTTCATTTTCCCATTCCAAAATCCGCGGGGTAAGGGTATACTATACACACTATACATTTTGCCGCTGGCATAGATGGAGATGGAACGATGGAGTTACTGAAATCCCGCATTCTCACAGACGGCAAGGTGAAAGACGAGCAGATTATCAAGGTGGATGGCTTTTTGAACCATCAGATTGATATCGAGCTTATGCACGAGATCAGCCGGGAATTCAAACGCCTCTTTCAAAACGAGAAGATTACCAAGGTAATCACCATCGAGGCCAGCGGGATCGCGGTTGCGTGCTTTACGGCGCTGCAATTCCACGTGCCGCTGGTGTTCGCCAAGAAATCCGAAAGCAAGAACATCGACGGCGAAGTGTACCAGACCACCGTCACCAGCTTCACAAGAGGCCGGGACTATACGGTGATCCTGGAAAAGAAGTATTTATCCGCCAGCGACCGCATTCTCATCATCGACGATATTCTGGCCACCGGCAAGGCGCAGCGCGGCCTGCTGGACATCAGCGCCCAGGCAGGCGCGGCGGTTGCGGGCATCGGCGTTGTGATTGAGAAAGGTTTCCAGGGCGGCGGCGACGAGTTGCGCAGAGCCGGCTACAACGTGCAAAGCCTCGCCATCATCGACAGCATGCGCGACGGCACCGTGCAGTTCCGCTGAACGAAGCGGATCCGAAGTGAACAA
>CAYRPW010000390.1:1005-2385 GCA_964426145.1 uncultured Oscillospiraceae bacterium | reverse complement strand
ACCCCATTATGGTGGACGGTACGGGCATGTGCGGCGGCTGCCGCCTGACCGTAGGCGGGGAAACCAAGTTTGCCTGCGTGGACGGGCCGGATTTTGACGGCCATCTGGTGGATTTCGACGAGGCGATCAGCCGGAGTTCCATGTATAGCGAATTTGAGTGCTGTGCCAGAGACGAAGCCTGCAAGCTGTTTGCCAAGGAGGTTCACTGATATGCCCGACCGCAACATGAGCTTAACCCAAACCCCGATGCCCGTACAGGAACCCGAAATTCGCAATCATAACTTCAGCGAAGTCGCGCTTGGCTATACGGCGGAAATGGCGATCAGCGAAGCCAAACGCTGCCTTGGCTGTAAAAACAAGCCGTGTGTGGCACAATGCCCGGTGATGATCGACATTCCCGCGTTTATCGAAAAAGTGGCGCAGGGCGATATGGACGGTGCGTTCAACGTTCTCAGCGCAGACACCTCCCTGCCCGCCGTGTGCGGCCGTGTATGCCCGCAGGAAACCCAGTGCGAACAAGTGTGCGTGCGCAATAAGAAAGGCGACAGCGTGGGAATCGGCCGTCTGGAGCGTTTCGTGGCCGATTGGCACCGGGAGCACAGCAGCCACACGCCGGAAGCGCCCAAACCCAACGGCCATAAAGTTGCGGTGATCGGCGCAGGCCCGGCGGGCCTGACCTGTGCGGGCGATCTGGCTAAACTCGGCTATGAAACGACCATTTTTGAAGCGCTGCATATGGCAGGCGGCGTGCTGGTGTACGGAATTCCGGAGTTCCGCCTTCCCAAGGCGATCGTGGAGCATGAGATCAACAACCTCAAAGCGCTGGGCGTGAAAATTGAAACCAACGTCGTGATCGGCAAAACGCTCACCATCGACGAATTGTTCGCACAGGGTTTCGAAGCCGTGTTCATCGGCAGCGGCGCGGGCCTTCCCAATTTCATGCATATCCCCGGCGAGAGCCTTAAAGGCGTATACAGCGCCAACGAATATCTCACCCGCATCAACCTGATGAAAGCCTACGACAGCGCCAGCCGCACGCCCATCCAAAAAAGCAAGGCCGTTGCCGTGGTAGGCGGCGGGAACGTGGCGATGGACGCCGCGCGCTGCGCCAAGCGAATGGGTGCGGAAACCGTGTACATCGTCTACCGCCGCGGACGCGCGGAACTGCCCGCCAGGCTGGAAGAAGTGGAACATGCCGAAGAGGAAGGGATCGTTTTCAAGCTGCTCACCAATCCGGTTGAAGTGCTGGGAACGGAAAAGGGCTGGGTAAAAGGCTTGAAATGCGTGGAAATGGAGCTTGGCGAACCCGATGACAGCGGCCGCCGCCGCCCCATTGTGAAAGCCGGAAGCGAATTTGTGCTGGACGTGGATACCATGATC
>CAYRPW010000390.1:0-995 GCA_964426145.1 uncultured Oscillospiraceae bacterium | reverse complement strand
GCGCCGCCCCCTCTCATCTGTGCGCTGGCGGCAATCGGCACCAGCCCCAATCCCCTGCTGCGCAAAACCACCAAAGGACTGGAGACCAACAAATGGGGCTGTCTCGTAACCCGTAACGAAGACGGCCTGACCAGCCGTGACCACGTATACGCGGGCGGCGACGCCGTAACCGGCGCGGCCACCGTGATTCTGGCCATGGGTGCCGGGAAGAAGGCAGCCGCGGCCATTCACCAGGATATCATGGGGATGTAGTTTCGAGAGTATTTTTCGTACCAATACGGATGAACGGCCATGCGGCCGTTCATCCGTATTGTATCCGCAAACCGGTCAGTCCCCCGCGCCTAAATAGCAAATATTGAAAATCAGAATTGTTTACACAGAACCGTTCTTGCGGGAAAAGACGGCAATCGTAAGTTAAAATTCGCAGAATATCGGAATAAAAGAAGCCGCCGGCAGCCGCTGCCCAGATGCATGCGCCGTTACGCTTACGTGAGCAGGCAAAACGACGGGCGGTCTGCCGACCGCCCGATTTTGCGTTTCCATATTCAGTTGTCCAAACAGCAGTCCGCCGGACAACGGGATGAGGTGGAATATCGCTCCGGCTTATACTTCTCCGTCGTCGGATGCGTCCTCATCAAACGTTGCTTCCGCAACGCGGATCAGCTGTTCCAGCAGGTCTTCATCCTCTACGGGCACGAACTCTTCCATTTCCTCGTCGTCTTCCGAAGGCACGACTTTCATCACGAAAAGTTCCACGGTTTCTTCTTCACATCCATCTTCGTGCTCGCAGCATTCGTGGTCATCGCAGCAATCCGCCGATTGAGCTTCGCCCAAGATAACATATTCTTCACCGTTATAGAAGAAATAGCGGATGACTTCCATAAGGATCGTGTTCCCATCTTCGTCGACACCCTCGATGAGATCCGCTTCCTCGGGTTCGTCTGCGGCCATGCCACCGATCATCTGATTCTCGTCATTATTGTTCAATGGAATCT
>CAYRPW010000389.1:0-2397 GCA_964426145.1 uncultured Oscillospiraceae bacterium | reverse complement strand
CGGTGCTTGCGGTGATCCTCTCCGTCGTGCTGTTTTTCGCCATCCCGGAGGCGTTTGCCAGGCTTCTTAAAAACGTCTGGGCGGACGGCAGCATGAACTGGCTGGTCAACCTCCTCTCGGGCATTCTGCGTATTCTCATTCTCATCGGCTATATCGGCGTGTGCATGCTGGTGCCCGACGTGCGCCGTACCTTTCAATACCACGGCGCGGAGCATAAAACCGTGTACTGCCATGAAAACAAAAAACCTCTCACCCCGGAAAACGCGCAGGTTTATACCACGCTGCACCCCCGCTGCGGCACCAGCTTCCTTTTGCTTGTGTTCGTCATCTCCATCATATTGTTTACTGTGGTGGGGTATCAGGGCAACGCCTATGTGCTGCGCCTGTTGAGCCGCCTTGCGCTGCTGCCCGTCGTGGCGGGCGTGAGCTACGAGGTGCTCAAACTCCTCGCGCATTCCGACGGCAAACTGGCCCGCGCGCTGCGCTGGCCGGGCATGCAGCTGCAGCGGCTGACCACCAAAAAGCCGGACGACGGGATGCTCGAAGTCGCCATCGTGGCGATGAACGTCGCCCTCCACCAGATGCCCAAACACGCGCCGCTTACGCCGGAAGGCTGGGCGATCCTCAAAAGCTATGCGGAAAGCGACCCCGATTACGTTCCCGCGCCGGAGCCCATGTCCGCCGAGCAGCCCGAGGCCCAGAAGGCCGCGGTATGACCATCCACGAAGCGCTGCGCTTTGGCGCGGATGCGCTTGCCGGCGTGCCCGACCCGCAGGTGGACGCCGAACTGCTGCTGTGCTTCGTAACCGGGCTTACACGCCTTCCCTTGCGGCTGAACGCCGCGCAGCCGCTTTCACCGGAGCAGGAAGCAAAGTACCTTGCGCTATTAAAGCTTCGTGCCACCCGAAGGCCGTTGCAGTATATCCTGGGCACGCAGGTGTTTTACGGCCATACGCTCAAGGTGAACGAAAGCGTGCTCATTCCCCGGCCGGAAACCGAAACGCTGTGCGAGCGGGCTTTGGCCGCGATGGAAACCCGGAAAGCCCCCGCCGTCGCGGACGTTTGCACCGGCAGCGGCGCGATTGCCATCACGCTGAAACTGGCGCGGCCGGACGCCGCCGTGTGGGCGGCGGAATTAAGCCCCGAGGCGCTGTCCCTCGCCAGGCAGAACGCTGCGGAAAACGCGGCGGAGATCACCTTCGTGCAGGGCGATCTGCTGGAACCCCTTAAAGGGCTTGCCTTCGATGGGATCGTCGTCAACCCGCCCTACATCCCGTCCGGTGAGCTTTCGCACCTGCAGCCCGAAGTTTGCGCGGAACCGCGCATGGCGCTGGACGGCGGTGCGGACGGGCTTACCTTCTACCGCAGGCTTGCGCAGGGCGCGCCTGCACTGCTGAAACCGGGCGGCTGGCTTCTTACGGAGTTTGGCGACGGGCAGGCGGACGCCGTTGCCGCGCTTTTTTCGGCGGCAGGATTTGGCAACGTCACGATATTTTCGGACCTGTACGGCCGGGCGCGCATCGCGCAGGCGCGCCGCCCGGGGCGGGAAACCTGATTTGGGATAAGGAGCGGAAGCATGTTTGAAAAGTTCGACTTTATGATCGCGCGGCATCAGGAGCTGTCCGAGGCGATCGGCCAGCGCGAGATCATACTGGATACCGATAAATACCAAAAGCTCCTAAAGGAGCTTGCTTTGCTCACCCCGGCGGTGGAGGCCTACCGCGCCTATGAAAACACGCGCAGGCAGATTGCCGAAGCCGAGGACATGCTCTCCATCCCCGAGATGGCCGATATGGCGGGAGACGAATTGAAACGCCTTGTCCAGCGCCGCGAAGCGCAGGAAAACGAACTGAGGCTGCTGCTCATTCCCCGCGACCCGGACGACGACCGCAACGTGGTCATGGAAATCCGCCAGGGCGCGGGCGGGGACGAAGCGGCGCTGTTCGGCGCGATCCTGCTTCGCATGTACACGCGCTACGCCGAGCGCCACCGCCTGCAGCTGGAGCCCGTGAGCTACAACATGACGGAGCTGGGCGGCGTCAAGGAAGCGGTGTTCAACATCAAGGGCAAGGGCGCGTTCAGCCGCCTGAAATACGAAAGCGGCGTGCACCGCGTGCAGCGCGTGCCTTCCACCGAAAGCGCGGGCCGCATCCACACCTCCACCTGCACCGTTGCGGTGCTCCCGGAGGCGGAGGACGTGGAACTGAACATAAGCGAGCAGGACCTTCGCATCGACGTCTACCGTTCCTCCGGCCACGGCGGCCAGTGCGTCAACACCACCGACAGCGCCGTGCGCATCACGCACATCCCCACGGGGCTCGTCGTCACCTGCCAGGACGAGAAAAGCCAGATCAAGAACCGCGCCAAGGCGATGATGGTGTTAAAAAGCCGCCTGTA
>CAYRPW010000388.1:0-2398 GCA_964426145.1 uncultured Oscillospiraceae bacterium | reverse complement strand
AGCGGCCCGTACAAAATGCCGTCGGAACCCACGCCGTAGTTGCGGTCGCACAGCAGGCGGATATTTTCCTCCGTCATGGCGGTTTTCAAATAGGCCGGGTCCACCACGATGTAATCGTTCCCCAGCGCGTGATACTTGGCTACGCTGTTTTCTTGCATACACGTCTCCCGCTCTATAAATTTCCCAGGTGAACGTTGGTCAGATACGCTTTGGCAATGTCCCGCAGGCGAAAAAGCAGCGCGGGGTCGGTCGGCGGGGCGGAAAGCATCCGGTGGTTGGGGAAAAAGCGGGTGATGTGCAGGGGAATGTCCGGCGAAAGGGAGCGTATCCAACGCGCCGCCTCCAGAAGCTCCGTTTCCCAGTCGGCGATGCCGGGCGCGGCCAGCATGGTAAGTTCCACGTGCGCGGCCTTGACCGCGGTTTGGATGAACGCCTGCACCGCGGGAAGATCGCCGCCCAGCGCTTGGTAACCCGCGGCGGTGAAGCATTTGAGGTCCACGTTGAACGCGTCTATATAGGGGAGCGCCTGCGAAAGCGTTTCCTGCGTTACGCAGCCGTTGGTGATCACCGCGGTTTGAAGCCCGCTTTCCCTGGCAAGCTTCGCCGCGTCGCGCACGTACTCAAAGCCGATCATCGGCTCGTTATAGGTGAACGCAACGCCGATGTTCCCGCGCGGCCGAAGCGAAAGCGCGGTGTGTACAAGCTCCTCCGGGGTTACCGTCCGCGTGCCGATCTCCCCGGGCTTCGCCCGCGCGATCGTGTGGTTCTGGCAGTACGGGCAACTCATGTTGCACCCGAAGCTCCCGGCGGACAGCAGGAAGCTGCCGGGGTGGAAATGGTACAGCGGCTTTTTCTCCACCGGGTCCAGCGCCAGCGCGGTGACCTGCGCGTAGCTTACGCTCACGCTTTGGCCGTTTTCGTTGCGCCGCGCGCCGCACAGGCCCAGCTGCCCCTCGCGGAGGCTGCATGCATGGGGGCAAACGGAGCAGCGGATCGCAGCCATGTTAATGGTGCCTCACCACTTCAAAGCGCAGGAGGGTCAGCGGCTCGCCCTCCGCGATGCCCGCCTTGCGGCGCGCGATATCCACCTGCTGTTCCACGGTACTTACGCCCTCCAGCGCGGGCAGCAGCAAGCCCCGCTGGGACCCGCACTGCACGATCACGCCGTAACGCTGCACGTCCAGCTGATCCGGGCTCTGCACGGCTTCGGCTTCGCCCAGCACGTCCACCGAGCATTCGATTTCCGCAAGCTCCTCCGGCTTTACGGGGGCAAAGCGCGGGTCGTTTCCGCAGGCGGAGATCGCGTTTTGGATGATCTCCTGGGCGATGCTCGCCTGCGCGGGCGTAATGGTGCCGATGCAGCCGCGCAGCTTTCCCGCCTTGTGCAGGGATACGAACACGCCCGCCTTGCGCAAAAGCATCTCCGGCGGCAGCCCGCCGGGAATGCTGATGCGGCGGCGGTGCTGTACCCACGCGGTGAACGATTGCCGCGCAAGCCGCACGTACGCGTCCTCGTGCGCCAGTCGCTGCGCGGCTTCGCGCTGCGCCGCTTCCTGATGCGCGGCCAGGAAATGCCGTCCCGCGTCCGCCTCACCCGGAAGGAATGTGCACACGCCGTAGCCTACGCCGAACGGCCCTTCGTAGGACAGGCGTTCGGCCCGCACCTGCAAACCGTCGAAACAGCCGGCCATGATTAAAAACGAGCGGTGGCCGCACTCCGCGGCGGAGGCGCAGAAGCCCTCGGAAAATTGGAACAGTTCATAAAACGCCGCGCGGCCCATGACGTCCATGATCTTTTCGTCGTACACCCTGCCGTCGGGCGAAAGGCCGTAGGGGCCGTCTTCCTTCAGCTTGTGGGAAAGATCGCCGCTCGCGATGACGACCACGCGGCGGTTGAGAATGGCAGCGGTTTTCGCAATCAGCATCCCAAGCTTGTAATGCTCTTCCGGCGGCAGGCCGGAAATACCGATGCGCACCACGTTGGGCAATTTGCCGCCCATGGCGCGCTGCAGAAAGGTAAGCGGGATCATCGTCGCGTGGTCGAGCGCCGGGTCCTGCTCGCCGTCGGTGCCCGCCGATACGCCTTCCCGTTCGCACAGCGCGGCAAGGGCGTCGGCAAACGCAGCGTCATATGCCGCTTCCACGCGCACGCCGCCCGCGCCGAACTTCCGGAAGCTGCCCGCTGCGCGCTCCCCCGGCGAAATATGGAAATAATCCGCATACACCGCCGTGTGCGGGCTGAGCACCACCGCCGTTTCGGCGTTCAGCGCCTTAAGAAACGCCGCGGCCTTATCCATCGCCCGCACCGTATCGGCAATGCCCTTTTCCTGCCCCTGCCCCACCGCGGGCAGGATCAGCGGCGGGTGCGGCGCCATGATCGCGCCCAGAATGCTCATAG
>CAYRPW010000387.1:2199-2406 GCA_964426145.1 uncultured Oscillospiraceae bacterium | reverse complement strand
CGTGAAAAACATCCCCACGATGCCCGCCGTAAAGCCGATGTTATAGAGGCTCAACCCCTTGTGAAACTGCAGAAAGCGGATGGAAAGCGGAACGATCACAAACCCGGCGACCAGCCCCGCCGTTACCCCCAGCACAACGCCAAGCGGCTGCGCAAGCCCCAGGTTAAACGTAAACTCGCTCACCAGCGGGCTTAAGGCTGTGCCGAA
>CAYRPW010000387.1:0-2189 GCA_964426145.1 uncultured Oscillospiraceae bacterium | reverse complement strand
ATGCAGTGCAGCACGTATTCGCCGAAAGGCTTGCCCGCGGCTCTGGCGTACAGAAACACCCCCAGGATGATCGGCAGGGTGTTGTAGAGGTTTTTACCGAAGAACGAAAACCCGATCATCGTAAAGATGCCCGCGAGAACCGAACCGGTGACCGTGAGGCGGTTGAACCGGATGATGGCGGCGCTCAGCAGCGTAATCAGCCCCGCGTTTACCAGCGTTGCGCCCGCGTTCGCTAACTGAATGTAGTCCGTTAAAAGGTTTGCTGGCGACGTGAGAATGACGATCATCCCGCGCCCGATCGCGGCCGGGGAATCAAACGCGAATGCGATGCCTAGCAGGAACACGCCCAGCGCGCAAAAAAGCAGAAGGGGGTATCGCAGCGCAAGGGGTGCGCCGTGCGGGAAACCGCCCGCCCCCTGCTCCGGCCCCGGCTGCCCCTTAAAGTCGGCAACAGGGGTGCCGGGGTATCGGTTCGCCGCGGGCCGCTTGTTTTCGGTCTGCAACGGTTTCCACACTCCTTTTATCGTCCGCCGGCAGCGCGTGGGTTGCTCTGCCGCAAACAACGTATGCAGTTTCCCCGCGCGCAGTATGCACGCGCCGTATATGGGTCAGTATAGCATAAACCGCATCCGTTCTCAAAGGGCCGCAGGATCGGGGGGGGGCGCGCAGGCCCAAGGGTTGCGGATGGCAAAGCCCGCGTATTCGTGTTATACTTACGCCGAATAAACCGCAAGGGGGCATGCCGATGAAGCTTTTGCTGCACACCTGCTGCGCGCCGTGCTCGGTTGCGTGCGTGCAGGCGCTGCGCGCCGAGGGCATCGAGCCCACGGCGTACTGGCACAACCCCAATATCCACCCGCTTACGGAATACCGCCTGCGGCGGGATACGCTGCGCGAATACGCCGCGCGTATCGGCATGGCGCTTGTGGAGGAAGACGAATACGGCCTGCGCCCGTTCGTGCGCGCCGTGGCGGGGAATATCGAAGGCCGCTGCGCCTGGTGCTATGAAACGCGCATGAACGCCGCCGCGCGCTACGCCGCGGGGCACGGCTTTACGCATATGTCCACCACGCTGTTCATCAGCCCTTACCAAAACCACGAGTTATTAAAAGAAACAGCCCGGCGCGCCGCATTGAAACACGGCGTGGAGCTGTGTTACCGGGATTTCCGCCCGCAGTTCCGGCAGGGCCAGAACGAGGCGCGGGAACTGGGGCTGTATATGCAGAAATACTGCGGCTGCGTGTTCAGCGAGGAAGAGAGATACGTGCGCAAGGAATTGAAAAACAAGAAGGAAGGATGAAGCTGCGCATTATTTCTCCGGCTTCGCCTTTGCCGCCGTCCACGCGAACGTGCCGTTTTTCAGGTTCTTTTTGGCCGCGCGCAGATCGCTTTTCGTGATGCGGATTTTTTCCGCCTGCCTGCGGTATTCCTCCAGCGACGCCGTCGTCAGCCTTGTGCCCACCAGCGCGCCCGCCATCACGCACAGCATCGGCAGCAGCACTTGCGCGATGCCGCTTAAAAACAGCGAAAGAACCGTGCCCGCCGCGATGCCGCCCAGCAACCCCAGCGGATATTTGGTGAGGAAATCCTTGCGTGCGCGTTCCCGCGCGCCCAGATACGCGTCCAGCGCTTTCTGTGAAAACGCCTGGCCGTTTGGGAAGTGCTCCCGTTTCAAATCCGCCATGTTGATTTTCCTCCGTTCTGTGCTACAAAGAAATATGGAACGCCGCGAGGAACAGGTTTACAAACAGCGGCGCAGCCCAGGCTGCCAGCAGCGCATGCTTTGCGCCCGTCGCGGCGGATGCAAGCCGCGCCATGCCGTTCCTGCGCTCCGGGTAACGCTTCAGCAGGGCGAGCAGCAGCAGGTCTTCGGCAACGTCCGCCGCCGAGCGCACCACCGCCAGCGCGTTCATAAGCGTATATACCCAGCCGCCTGTCTGCGTAAGGTTGCCCGCCGCGGCGATCATCACCGCCGTTAAAAAGAAGATCAAACCGAAATCCAGCAGCCAATACCGGCGCATCTGCGGCCGCCCGGCCTCGCCGGCTTGGTCGAAGGTCCGGTACAGCGCGTCGGGCGTATAGCGCAGGCGCACGTCGGGCATCTTGAAAGCGTCGCCCAGCAGCTTTTGCGGGCTTTTCTTCCCAAGCGCCATCAGCGCATAGCATGCCGCAAGCCCGGCTGCGGAACA
>CAYRPW010000386.1:451-2412 GCA_964426145.1 uncultured Oscillospiraceae bacterium | reverse complement strand
GCGGACTGGCCTTACGAGGTGGTCACCCAGTAAGGCGCCGATCCCCCGGCGCAGGGCTTCACGGCCCGGCTGCGCTGCGTTTGGGCCCGGGCTGCCGGTATTTTTTTGAGGTGATGGTTGATGAAAAATTCCAAGTTTTCAAAAAGCTTGCTGCTGGGCGTTTCGCTGCTTCTGATTGCGGTCACGGTGTCGGCCTGCTCCGGCGGCACCACCGCCGCGCAGCCCGGGGCGACGGCGGAAACCGCCGCCCAGTACGTAAAGATCAACGCCGCGGACGCCAAGGAAATGATGGATTCCGGCGCGGAAATCATCGTGCTGGACGTGCGGGAACAGTCCGAGTACGATTCGGGGCATATTCAGGGCGCGGTGCTGCTGCCGTCGGGCAGCGTATCCACCATGGCCGCGGAGGTGCTTCCCGATAAAGACGCGACGATCCTCGTGTACTGCCGCAGCGGCTCGCGCTCCGGTGCGGCTGCGCGCACCCTGCTTTCCCTGGGCTACACCAACGTGTATGATCTCGGCGGGCTGATGGACTGGCCGTACGAAGTGGTGCTGGACTAGTTAAACCCATGGAAGCACACAGTAAACCGCCCTGCGTTCGCAGGGCGGTTCATTGTTTCCGGCAATCCGGCCTCACATGAATTTGCAGATCAGCCAATCGTAAACCCGGTCGCCGAAGATTTTTTGGATATACACCAGCGGTTTCGCGCCCAGCCCCAGCAGATACCGCGTGCGCGGCCGCCTGGCCGCCGCAGCTTTTACGATGCATTCGGCGATCGTCTCCGGCTTGGTCAGCATACCGCCGCCTGCGTAGCGCCGGGCAAGCCTCGCCGCCGCTGCCTGCGCCTGCGCGGCATACGCGCCGCTGCCGGAGGCGTTTAACAGGTGCTCCGCCGCGATGCCGCCCCAGGGCGTTTGGATTGCGCCCGGTTCGACTAAAACCATGTCGATGCCGAACGGTTTCAGCTCCAGCCGCATGGAGGCTGTCAGCCCTTCCACCGCGTATTTGGAAGCGTGGTACCAGGCGGCAAACGGCGACCATACCCTGCCCGCCATGGAAGTGATGTTGATGATCCGCCCGCGGTGCGCCTGCCGCATGGCGGGCAGCACGAGCTGCGTCATCCGCGAAAGCCCGAAGAGGTTGACCTCCATCTGCCTGCGGGCCTCTTCCATGGGCACGTCCTCCACCGCCCCGTGGGAGCCGTACCCCGCGTTGTTCACCAGCACGTCGATACGCCCCGTTTCGGTCAGCACCCGTTCCACACAGGCCTGCATGGAGGCGTCGTCGGTCACATCCAGCAAAACCGGATGGATATCGTCCGTCGCCATGGCCCGGAGCGCGTCCATGCTGCGGGCCGCCGCGTATACCGTGTACCCCTCTTTTTGGAACCGTTCCGCCGCCGCGCGCCCGATGCCGCTGGATGCGCCTGTGATCAGCACCACCTGTTTCATGGGTTTCCCTCCATTGGCCGTTTGGTTCGTTCCTTCCGATTATAGCCGTTCGCGCGGCTGCGGGCAAATGCCGCCGCGCGTTCTACATTTGCCTCTGTTTCATGGAACGCTGCTTATGGTATACTGGAAAAAACCGAAAGGGAGTTAAGAGGTATGTGGAAAGAGTTCAAGGAGTTTGCCATCAAGGGAAACGTCATGGATCTGGCAGTGGCGGTCATCATCGGCGCGGCGTTTGGTAAAATCGTCAGCTCGCTGGTCAACGACGTCATCATGCCCGTCATCGGGCTGATCATCGGCGGTCTGGATTTCACGTCGCTCAAAATCGTGCTCACGCCCGCCGTGGGCGAAACGGCGGAGGTTGCCATCCTCTACGGAACGTTTATCCAGACGATTATCGATTTCCTCCTCATCGCGCTGTCGATCTTCTTCGTGGTGAAGCTGGCCTCCAAGCTCAAGAAGAAGGAATCGCCCAAGCCCGCCGCCCCCGCCGCGCCTCCGCAGGACGTTGT
>CAYRPW010000386.1:0-441 GCA_964426145.1 uncultured Oscillospiraceae bacterium | reverse complement strand
AAGGCGAAATAACGCAAAACCATCACTTCCCCTCATATCTACTTATGCCATCACCCATCCGGCGGGCGGAATAATCCGCCCGCTTCCGCTTGTTACCAGCCTTGATCTGTGCGCGGTCTTCAGCGGGCGGCTCACTCCGCCGGCCTTCGGCCTCTGCACAAATCCTCCGCCGGCCTTGGGTTTCTGCACGAATTTTTCGCGCCGCCGCCCCGGTTTCCCGTGTTCGCTTGACAATGATTTTCGCATACGCTACAATAAATCCCGCCCCTGTGCGCGCCCGTAGCTCAGCTGGATAGAGTGACAGACTCCGACTCTGTAGGTCGCTGGTTCGAACCCAGTCGGGCGTACCATAAAAGGACGTCAATTTTGATACAAGATTGGTGTCCTTTTTATATACGCTGAAAGCGTTGATATATAAGGGTTTCAGAGGAAGCGGGAGTC
>CAYRPW010000385.1:0-2414 GCA_964426145.1 uncultured Oscillospiraceae bacterium | reverse complement strand
GCATCCTTGTCGCCCGCGGCTACGGCTGTCGAAAACTTCTTGGCGACCGTCTTGAGCTCGGACTTGATCACGCGGTTGCGCAGGTTCGCTTTTTCTTCCACGCGCACGCGGCGCTTGGCGGATTCGATATTTGGCAAGTGTCTTTCCTCCGTTAATGGTACTCTTTTGATAACGCATCGTATTTTAACATACGCATCCGACTTTTGCAAGTCCGGTTTCTTATTGGAACTGCGTTTTTATTGCGCCGGAAGGAGGTGTTTTTGCCCTTTGGAGAGTTTGCCGGGATTATTGACATCGGCATCCGGGTATGATAAAATTTCGTTCTGTCGGTTATACAATGCTTCTTTACGGACCGGCGAAAAAGCCTGCGCCTGTAGCTCAGCAGGATAGAGCAACGGCCTTCTAAGCCGTGTGTCCAGGGTTCGAGTCCCCGCAGGCGCGCCATTTCGTTTCGCCGGTGGCCAAGGGCGTTGCAATCGAAAAAGTCAGTTGTTCACATGGTGGGCGTAGCTCAGTAGGTTAGAGCGCCAGGTTGTGGCCCTGGAGGTCGTGGGTTCGAAACCCACCGCTCACCCCATTATTTTTCAGCTGCGACGGTGGTGCCCTCGGTGTCTCCGAAAGACAACGCTTTTGGGGGCGCAACGGTGGGGTGTAGCCAAGTGGTAAGGCACGGGACTTTGACTCCCGCATTCGCAGGTTCGACCCCTGCCACCCCAGCCATCTTTTCAACCAGTTAACCGTATATATCAGCAGCCTCGCCTAAGATGCGGGCTGTTTTTGCGTATTTGCCTTTATTCAAAGGAGACGCTTTTTCACTTTTCCCTTGGGATAGCGCGCTGTGCGTGATATAATCGGCAGCAAGGAAGACGTATGAAAAGACTGTATGTTGCATACGGCGATGATGCAAAGGACATGGCGCGTCGGCTCATCGAGGCCATAGACCCCGCCAAGGGGCTGAAAAAGGATGCGCTCATCGCGCTTAAGCCCAATCTCGTGGTCGCAAAGGACTGGCGCAGCGGCGCGACCACCAATCCTGCCGTGTGCGAAGCCGTAATTGAATATTTCAAGGAGCGCGGCTTTTCGCGTATCCGCATCGTGGAAAGCGCCTGGGTGGGCGACAGCACGCAGCGGGCCTACCGCGTATGCGGCTATGAGGCGCTTTCGGAGCGCTATGGTGTGGAACTGGTCGACGTCAAAAGGGATTGCTGTGAAACGCGCAAAAGCGGCGGCTTTACAACGGAGATATCGCACAGCGCGTTGGAGGCGGACTGTCTCGTCAACCTGCCGCTCATCAAGGGGCACTGCCAGACGCGTCTAACCTGCGCGCTGAAGAACATGAAGGGACTGATCTCCGACTGCGAGAAACGGCGGTATCATACGTTAGGGCTGCATGAGCCTATCGCGCGGCTGAATACGATGATCCGTCCCGCGCTGACCATCGCGGACGGCGTCTGGACCGACCCCGGCTTTGAGGAGGGCGGCAATCCGGTGCGTGGCAACGTGATGGCTGCGGGCGACGACAGCGTGCTGATCGACGCGTTTGCAGCGTGGCGGCTGGGGCTCGATCCGCGCAGTATCGGCTACATCCGGCTTGCAGAGCAGTATGGCGTCGGCAGCGCGGATCTGGACGCGGCGGAGATCGTAGAGCTTTGCGGCGTCCGCACCGAAACCGAAGCCGCGGCGGGCGTGCCGGAGGCGGTGGCGTCGCGCATCGACGCGCGCGGGGCATGCAGCGCGTGCTATGCGAACCTCGTATCGGCGCTGATGACGCTGGGCGAAACGGTGGGCGACGAACCGATCTGCGTAGGGCAGGACTTCCGCGGGCGGTATGGGGAATTGGGCTGCGGAAACTGCACAGCAGAATTTGACTACACTATCAAAGGATGTCCGCCCAAAGCGGCGGACATTGTGCAATATTTAACATCACATAAGGAGCGGTCATGAAACAGTTTACAATCGTGCTGGACGGCATCGCCGACCGGCCGCAGGAGAAGCTGGACGGGAAAACACCCATGGAAGCGGCGGCAACGCCCGGACTGGACGCGCTTTTTGCCGCGGGCAGGCCCGGCACGGTGCGCACCATCCCGCCGGGGCTGGAGGTGGGCAGCGCCGTGGCAAACCTGAATCTGCTGGGCTACGACCCCGCCAAGGTCTACCGGGGCCGTGCGGTGATTGAAGCCGCGGGCGCGGGACTGCCCATCAACCCGGAGAACCTGTATATTCGCACCAACTTCGTGACGCTTTCCGGAGAGAGCTTCGATGCGGGCCGCATGGAAAGCTACAGCGCGCACGACGTGGCCACGGAGGATGCGGCACCGCTTACCGAGCGGCTGAACCGCGAGGTGTTCGCACCGCCGTTTCACTTGCACCACGTCGATACGTTCCGCAACATACTCGTGGTGGAAGGCGCGGCG
>CAYRPW010000384.1:0-2420 GCA_964426145.1 uncultured Oscillospiraceae bacterium | reverse complement strand
CAGCTCCTCAAACCACAGGTATTTGAAATACCCGCGGGTCAGCTTCACACCTTTGGATTTCTCCGGCTTGTCCGACCCGCGGAAGAGAATCCGCTGCCCCGTGGGGATGTATTCGATCTCCAGGGGAGACAGTTTCAGCCGGAACCAATCCGTTACGCCCAGCATCCCGATGGCCCAGACCAGCTGGGCGTATACCGATTCGCGCAGGGTTTCGCCCACCTTGCGGTAGACGATGGCGTTGGCCTGCGGGTCGTCCATCAGGCCGCAGACGATGAAAAGCGACGCGAAGCTCGATTTGCCCGAACCCCGCCCGCCCGTGAGCCACAGCTCGTCACAGCGCCCTGCGCGCGCCGCGCGCCATATGCCGAAATACGCGGGCGCGATCAGCGCGGAAAGCCGGACGTCCGTCATGCTAGGGTTCCTCCGCCGCGCTTGCGGGTATGTCGTCGATAATGCGCGGAACCTCCTGGTGCTGGGCCGTGGCCTCCAGCGCGCCGTAACGCTTGGCCAGAAGCTCGGCGGCGCGCAGCCTGTCGCGCAGCGTTACGCGTTCGTCGTCGGCTTCGTCGCCGCGAAGCACCGAGGTCAGGCACTTGAGCACCTCGTCCGCTCCGGCAATCTGTGCGTCCGCCCCGGGCTGCCTGCCGTCAAAAGCCATCGCACCCCCCTCCTCACACGCTTGCATGGTACGAGTATAGAAGGGCATCAGGTGCAATGGCGTGCACAATGACGCAAGGCGCGCAAAAAAGGCCGCCCGGTTCCGCTGCGGCGTTTTGCCGCCGCACATGCGGCGGGCAGCCGTATGTTTACATACCATTCACAATTCGTTCATATATTGTGCAATACTTCGCCACTTCCGTGCGTCATAATAACAGTGAGGTGAATGGTATGGCAAAAATACTCATCTATGGCAATGATAAGAAAGTAACCGACAAACTCTATCATATCGTAACCCGTAACCACCACGAAGCGCTTCGGCTCACCCCCGCGGACGGCGTTCCCGAGCAGCAGGGCAAAGACGCGCTGGTTGTGATGGACGCGCGTTTGAAGTGGCCGGAATGCCGCGCGCTGTTTGAGAAAATCCAGGGGCTTTCCTACCCCGTGCTGTTTCTGACCGCGGACCCCAACACCGTCGATCATCTGCGCGCGCTGTACCGGGGCCAGTCGGACGTGCTGGTGCTCCCGCTCTCGCCCAAGGCCGTGATCCAGACCATGGACGCGCTGCTCAAACAGAACATGCCGCTCTCCCCGCTGACCGTGGACGAGGACGCCCGCGTGGCGATGCTGGGCAGCGAGCGCGTGGAACTGACCGCGCAGGAGCTTGCGCTGCTGTTGACTTTGATGGAAAACCCGGATCTGCCCGTAAGCCGCGAGCATTTGCTGCGCAAGGCCTGGGGGTACCAGAGCATGGGCGAAACCCGCACCGTAGACGTGCATGTGCAGCGCCTCCGCCGCAAGCTGGGCATGAACCGCATTGAAACGGTCTACCGCTGCGGCTACAGGCTGAAGACTGCCTAGAAAGGTTTGTTACCTTTTTCAAATAGATTAAAAATTCAGACCGCCACCTTGTGATGTGACGATATCACGGGGTGGCGGTCGCAATTCATTTTTTCCATGGAACGCGGGCAAACGCCGCGCCGCAGTTCATGCGGGATCCCGGCAGGGTTTGTGTCAGGCCCGGCGCGCATCCCACCGTCCGGCTTCTTACCGCACGAAATTCGTCCACGCCCTGGGCTGTTCGGGCGCGGGGAAGGGCAGGCCGTTTTCCTTGCCCAGCGCGATGAGCTTGAGCATCCACGCCATATTGTTTCCCAGGTTTCGCATCACCTGCATACCTTCCACGTCCTGCGGGGCGTCGGCAGCCGTAGCGCCGTGCACCATCGGCCAGTAGTTGGAGGTTACGATGGGCATGCCCTTGATCGTCGGGTATTTCAGCAGCACGTCCAGCGCTGCCGTGGTGCCCGCGCGCCGCGCAACCGATACGCACGCCGCGGGCTTACCCGAAAATACCGGGCCGCCCGCAAAGAACATACGGTCCAGAAACGCAAGCATCGTGCCGTTGGGCGAGGCGAAATACACGGGCGTCGCCAGCACCAGCCCGTCCGCCTGCGCCATAAAGTCGATCGCCTGGTTTACCCCGTCGTCAAACGCCGCGCAATAGCCTTTACACTTGCCGCAGCCGATGCAGCCGTGGATCAGTTCCTGCCCTACGGTCAGCACCCGCGTTTCCAAGCCCTGCGCATGGAACACCGTTTCCATTTCGGCAAGCGCCCGCCGCGTGGTGCCGTGCGTGTGCGGGCTTCCGTTGATCATCAGTACGTTCATCGTATGTCTCCCGTCCTTTGCCGTGCCGTCAGCCGTTAATTCCCGGTGTTGCGGTGCTTTCGCCAGGCGCAGGCGAAACGCTGGGCGGCGGGGGC
>CAYRPW010000383.1:0-2426 GCA_964426145.1 uncultured Oscillospiraceae bacterium | reverse complement strand
CGGTTGGAAAGCTGGCCTAAAATATTCAGGGGGATGTCCGCGGGGTTGTGGGTGATGAAGAACACGCCCACGCCTTTGGAGCGGATCAGGCGGACAATCTGCTCGATCTTATCCATCAAAAGCCGCGGGCAGTCGTTAAACAGCAGATGCGCTTCGTCAAAGAAGAACACGATGCGGGGCTTTTCGGTATCCCCCTGCTCGGGCAGGGTTTCGTAAAGCTCCGAAAGCATCCACAGCAAAAACGTGGAGTACATCAGGGGATTGCGGAACAGCTTATCCGCCGTCAGGATGTTGATCACACCGCGGCCGTCCTCATCTTGGCGCAGCCAGTCGCCGATTTCCAGCGCCGGTTCGCCGAAAAACCGGTCGCCGCCCTGGTCTTCCAGCACCGCTACGGCGCGCTGGATGGCGCCGACGGTCGCCTTGGCGATATTGCCGTAATCCAGGGTGTAGCGCTGCGCGTTTTCGCCCGCGTAGGCGAGCATGGCTTTCAGATCCTTCAGATCCAGCAGCAGCATGTTTTCATCGTCCGCGATGCGAAACAGGATGCTTAACACGCCCGCCTGCGTTTCGTTGAGGCTGAGCATCCGCGACAATAGCAGCGGGCCCATTTCGCTGACCGTGGTGCGCACAGGGTGGCCCTGCTCGCCGTACACGTCCCAGAATTCCGTGGGAAACGACGCAAACGCGAACGAATCCACGCCGGTTGCCATCAGGCGCGACGCGATGGCGTCGGTATTCTCGCCCGGCTTGATCATGCCGGACAGGTCCCCCTTCACGTCGCTTACGAACACGGGTACGCCCAGTGCGGAAAAGCCTTCCGCCATCACCTTCAGGGTGACCGTTTTGCCGGTTCCCGTCGCGCCCGCGATCAGCCCGTGCCGGTTGGCCATTTTCGGCTCCATACATACAGCCGCGTGGTCCGCCGTGCCGATCCAAAGTTTACCGTCCCATAACATAATGAAGCGTCCTCCCCAACTCTCTTATTTTCTTTCATCCAGCGTCAGCTTGATGTGATAGTTATCCTGCGCCGCGGCCTTAAAAACCTCGACCAAACGGGGAATATAGCGTTCGTGCCCGGCGATGGGCCGGTCGGTATAGATCAGGGTGATGGGCAGGGGCCTTTCGATGCTTGACAGTTCGTCGTACAAAGCGTCCAGGTTCGCCCCGTAATAGAAGGGGAACCTCAGCTTTTCCTTCAGGTAGCTGTGCAGGGAAATCTTCTCTTCAAACGGGGTGATATCCACAATCAAATCTGCCATACGGAACGCCTCCTCCGCGTAGATCCGGGGTATCGTGTGGGACAGGTCAAGCGGTTTATATCGTCAGCCCGAAAAGCGGGTTAAGCCTGGATCAGCCGGAACGAGGCGGCCCGGTAAAGGCGGTTCATAATCGCAAGCCCGATTCCCGCCGTATCCATCGCCTCGCAGAGGATCACGGTGACGCCCAGTTCGTCCATGCGGCGCAGCGCCGTAAACAGCGAACGGGCGATGGTTTCCGGCGCGGACAGGGAGCCCAGCACAAAGGTGTCGTACCCTTCGTAGCGCGGAAGCCTTTCCTGCGTGATCAGCAGGCATACGGCTTCCCCGCGGGCTGCGGCAGCCTGGTACAGCCGCTTGCAGACGGCCTCCACGCGCTCGGGCTCGCCGCCCACGAGCGTCAGCTTTCCCTGCGGCGCATAATGCCGGTGCGCCATGCCGGGGCTTACGGCGGTTTCGTTCTCGCGCAGCGGGCGCATGGCGCTGTCCGCAAGGTCAACGTCCGGCAGCGCCGGCAACAGCATTTCCCGCGTCACGCAGCCCGGCCGCACGATTTGGGGATGCAGCCCGGTCATGTCAAGCACGGTGCTTTCCAGGCCCACCTTGCAGGTTCCGCCGTCCAGCACCATGGGAATGCTGCCGTCCAGATCGTCCAGCACGTGCTGGGCGGTGGTGGGGCTGGGCCTGCCGCTGCGGTTGGCGCTGGGGGCGGCAACGGGCACGCCGGCGGCCCTGAGCAGTTTAAGCGCCACGGGATGGTCGGGCATACGCACGGCGACGCTCTTGAGCCCCGCGTTGGTCACGGCGGGAACGGCCGGTTTCTTGGGCAGCAGCAACGTCAGCGGCCCCGGCCAGAAGCAGTCCATCAGCCTGTGCGCCTCGGGAGTGACAAAGCACAGCGCTTCCGCCGCGTCCGGGTTTGCCACGTGCACGATCAGCGGATTATCCGCCGGGCGGCCCTTGATTTCAAAAATCTTACGCACAGCCTGCGCGTCCAGCGCGTTCGCGCCCAGGCCGTACACCGTTTCGGTGGGGAACGCCACCACTTCGCCGTTTTGCAGCAGCTTTGCCGCCGCAAGGATAGCTGCATCCGTCGGTAAACTGACTTTCGTACGCAACGCTTACGCCCCGATTTCCCGAAGCTTCTCCGCCTGATCCTGCAGGGTC
>CAYRPW010000382.1:0-2429 GCA_964426145.1 uncultured Oscillospiraceae bacterium | reverse complement strand
TTGATCACCCGGTCGACCGCTGCTGCACCGCCTGCGAGAAGTGGGACGGCATCAAGGAAACGGAGCACAAGGAATTGTTGCCCATGTGGGTGGCGGATATGGATTTCCGCTGCGCGCAGGAGATCGTGGATGCGATCACCCGCCGCGCCTCCCATCCGGTGTACGGCTATACCTACCAGCGGGACGAAGCGGTGGACGCGATGCTTCAATTTCTTTCGCGGCGCTTTGGCATCCGCCTGTCCGCGGACGAACAGGAAACCATCCCCTGCGTGGTCACGGGCCTGAAGGCGGCCGTGCTGGCGCTGACCGAACCGGGGGACGCCGTACTGGTGCAGCCGCCGGTGTACGGGCCGTTTTTCTCCTCCGTCGCGGGCAACAACCGCGCCGTGATCCACAACCCCCTGCTCCGGGACGAACAGGGCCGGTATACCGTCAATTTCGAACAGCTGGAGACGCAGCTTGCGGGCGGCGTGAAGCTGATGGTGCTGTGCAGCCCGCACAACCCCGTCAGCCGCGTCTGGAGCAGGCAGGAGCTGGAGCAGACCTATGCGCTGTGCAAACGCTACGGCGTTACGCTGCTCGCCGATGAAATCCACGCCGCGTTCGTCTACGGCCCAGGCGCGTTTACGTCCGCTTTGGCGGTGGACGAAGCGGCGGACGCGAACATCGTCGCGTTCCACAGCGCCACCAAGGCGTTCAACATCGCGGGCCTGCGGCAGGCTGCGATGCTGACCCGAAACCGGGAACTCAAGGATCAAATCATGCGGACCATGGAACGCACGGGCGCGGCCGGGGTGAACATCTTCGCGCTGGAGGCAACCCAGGCCGCCTACAGCGGCGGCGACGCATGGCTTGACGCGCTGCTTAAGTATCTGGACGCCGCCCGCGCGCTTGTGCAAGAAGAGCTCACTGCCCGCCTTCCCGAGGCCGTGCTCACGCCCGTCGAAGCCACGTACATGGGGTGGATCGATTTCCAGGCGTACGGACTGACGGGCGAACAGCTGATGGAAGCCACGCACCGCGAGGGCGTCGCGCTGACGGACGGGCGGTTTTTCGACCCGGAAACGGGCGACGGATTCCTGCGCATCAACTTCGCATGCCCGCACAGCCAAACGCGCAAAGCCATGGAATTATTGGAACGGGCCATTAAAAACAACCGCTGAACGCGGTTTGCGGAGGACAATATGGAAAAGATCTGCCAATGGATCGACAGCCACCAGGATGAAATGATTAGGACCCTGCAGGCCTGGGTTTCCGTGCCCAGCCTGAAAAGCGAACCGGCGCAGGGCGCGCCGTTCGGCCCGGAAGTCCGGCGTGCGCTGGACATGGCGCTCAAAAACGCAGAGGCCATGGGCTTTGCCACCCGCAACCTGGAAGGGTACGCGGGCGACGTGCGCATGGGGAAACTGGGCGAAAATCCGCTGGCGATTTTAACGCATCTGGACATCGTACCCGTGGGCGACGGCTGGACGGTGGACCCGTTCCGGGGCGTGGTGGCGGACGGCAAACTGTTCGCCCGCGGCGCGTCGGACGATAAGGGCCCGGGCGTTGCCGCGCTGTTTGCGATGAAAGCCGTGCTGGAATCCGGCGTCCCGCTCAAACGCGAGGTGCGCCTGATTTTGGGCTGCGACGAAGAAACCGGCATGGAAGACATCACCTATTACACGCAGCATTACGATCTCCCCCGCGAAGGGTTCAGCCCCGACGCCGCGTATCCCGTTATCAACACCGAAAAAGGCCTTCTGGCCATCCGGCTTACGGCACCCGCCGCAGCGCAGGGGCTCAAGGTGAAGCGCATCGCCGTGGGGGAACGCCGCAACGTAATCCCCGGCGCGGCTTCGGCGCTGATCGAGGGCGATCAGGCGCTGTGCGAGCGCGTGAACCGTCTTGCCTCGGATATGGGGGTATCCGTGACCGCAGCTATGGAAGGCGGCGACGTCAGGGTTACGTCCAAGGGCATCGCGGGGCATGCGTCGCTGCCGGAACACGCGAAAAACGCCATCGGCCAGCTGCTGCTCGTGCTGCGCGCGCTGGACGTGCAGGGGCCGCTCAAGGCCCTGGCCGATCAGGTGGGTATGGAGTATAACGGCAAAAGTCTCGGCGTTGCCTGCGCGGACGCGGTCAGCGGCGCGCTGACCTGCAACCTCGGCATTCTGCGCTACGATGAAACCGGCATGACGGCGGAGCTGGACATCCGCTTCCCCCTGCTGTGCAACGGCAAGCGCGTCACCGAGATGATCCGCCAAACGTTCGCCGGTACGGTGAACGTGGAGGAATCGGGGTATAAGGTGCCCCATCACGTTTCCCCCAACAGCAAGCTGGTTACCGCGCTTCTGGAGGCTTACCACGCGCAGACGGGGCGGCCCAAGGAGTGTGTGGCGATCGGCGGCGGCACGATACTCGACCTTGCCAAGCTGCTCGCGCTCGCG
>CAYRPW010000381.1:0-2433 GCA_964426145.1 uncultured Oscillospiraceae bacterium | reverse complement strand
GTATAGCGCTTGGCCAAAGGCAAGCTGCCGGTAATGAATTCCGCGCTGTCATTAAGAAGCACAGCCATGTCCCCCGAATCCAGGGTAATCATCTCGCTGCCGTGCATTACCCTGGCATTCTGGATTGCACAGGGGTACGCCGTCCCGCCCATGTAGCCGCCACGCCGGCCAGATCGCAAGGGTTCGATTTTCCTGGCGATATAGATGCCGGCTCCGCCATGTTCGGGCATGGCAATATCGATCACCGTATCCTTCGTCACGGTGCGCTTCTCATAGACGATCGCGTTTCCGAAGCGGTTATCGCCGTAGATTTCCGCCTCGAAGACTCCCTCCGGCAGAAAATCAAAGGTCAGCCGCAGCGTGCGGCTCTGGTTGGTGATACAGCCGACGACATATTCTTCCGATTTCTCCGTCCAGCGCACCAGCGCAACGTGATCGCCCGGAAACCCGGATAATACCCGGACACCGTCATATTTCGGTTTTAACCGCCGCAGAAAATCGGTGCCCACCCAGGGTTCAAGATGGAAAATGGACGCGGAATAGTGCATGCATCCGGAATCAAACACAGCCGCCAGCGCCATCTGGTGCGCCAGAGACGTGTTGCGGTTTTTGTTGGAGAAGCCAACCGGCGTATAGTCCATCGGCCCCGCCGCGTTGCGGATGAAGGGCACGGTGCAATTATGTTCTGCGTTGGGTAGATCGCTCCATTTATAGTGCTCCAGCCCCATAATGCCTTCCGCGGTCATGAAATGCGGCCAGGTACGGCCCTCGCCCATGGGCTTGGTGGAACCGTGGAAGTTGATCATGAGCTTTTGTTCCTTCATGATCTCGGCCATCATCTGATACTGCCGGGCCGTGTGATGCGAATCATTTTCAAAGAAATCGATCTTCACGCCGTCGATCCCCCAGCTTTTCCACAGCGGCAGGAAATGGCTGGCCTTTTCATAGGTGTCGATCGACTGCATCGCCGTCCAAAGCCAGGGCGAGACGTTGCGTTCATGGGCGTAATCGCAGAAGCGCTTGATCCAGCTTTCGTCCCATCCGGCGTCCAGCACGACCGCTTCAAAGCCCATCGCGGCCGCAAAATCCACATACTGCTTCGCTTCGGAGTAAAGCTGCGCACCGTAGTCGCTGGCCCACCAGGCCCAAAGCGCGCGGACCGGCTTGATCCACGAGGTATCCTCAATCACCGAGGGCGGATTCAGGTTGTAATTCAGCGTTGCGTTCACGATGCCGTTCAGGCTGTTTTCCACCACAAGCAGCCGCCAGGGCGATTGAAACGGAAGCGGCGCGGGCACAGGCCGCCCCTTCTCCTCCGGCGCGAATTCCAGCAGCAGTCTGCGCTCCGCGGTCCCCTTCAGATGGCTGATGCAGTAGCTGCCGCCCGCGTTGAGGACGTTTGCCTCGTTGATCATCACCCAGCAGCCGTTTTGCCCGTCATGCAGCAGGCACGGCATGCCGTAGTGGCGGTCCTGATGCCCGACACCCCAGCCGGTATGGTGATAGGGTGCTTCATACGATGCCACCCAGTCCTGCAGCCACAGGGTGTCGAAATCTTCGGGAAACGCAAACGACGTAGTTTCGCACTGTATGGAAATATCTTCCCCCTTCATGGGAATCTCGTAGCGGAAAGCAAAGCCCTCGTTATATACCCGCACCCTGAGCACGAAAGGAACGTTCCCCTTTGCAAAGTGAAGCGCGGCCTCGTTGGCATGGTTTGTATAGACAGCCTTCTTGCCAGCCGGCAAGGCGTATGTTTCCGAAATCGCTCTCGTTTCCTGCCCGGTGTACACGAGGCCTTTGGTGAAGTCTTCAAGGCTTGCGCGAATCCCAAGCGTGCATGCGCCGGTTACGGGGACGTTGTGTTTCAGCGCGGTATACGTAAGCTCCCCGGCCGCTCCCAGTTGTACGGCGACCGATAATTTGTCGTCAGGCGATTGGATTGTCCACATTGTTTTCTCTCCTGTTCCATTTCGTTGGAAGATTGAACTTGCGTAGCGATGGGTATCAGGCGCTGCCGAAAAATGCCTTTAGCCTTTCACGCTGCCCAGCACGATGCCGGTGGTGAAGTATTTCTGCAGAAATGGATATACGGCAAGCACCGGCAGCGCAGCCAGAAAGATCTGCGCCGCTTTCCCGGTACGGTCGGAGATATCCGGAATATCGCGCACGTCCCGCATCGTCTCCATGACCATCAGGTCCCGGGAGACGACCATGGTCTGCAAATACGTCTGCAATGGGTAGCGATCGGGATTGTTCATGTAAATCAGCCCGTCGAACCACGCGTTCCAGTGATCCAGTATGATGAACAGCGAAACCGTGGCGATCGACGCTTTGGAAAGCGGGATGATGATTTGGAACAGGATACGCGTATGTGAAGCGCCGTCGATCATCGCCGATTCGTGCAGTTCCGGGTTGACGCCGGACAGGGCC
>CAYRPW010000380.1:0-2444 GCA_964426145.1 uncultured Oscillospiraceae bacterium | reverse complement strand
GAGTATGAATAGCTGGGTGTACTCTCACACGATTTCCCGTTTCATAGTGCACCCGACGCCGATTGTATCAATATTAACAGCCTCTTCCAAAAAACGCCGCTTTCGCCCATAGGGCGAAGGCGGCGTTTGTGTTTCATGGGATTGGGCGTCGTTTAGTGCTCTTTTACGGGCTTGGTTTCCAGGCTAGCGGCCGCGATGGAATCCACAAGGGCTTCCCCGGCGTCCGTCAGCGCCATGCTGCCCAGTTCCAGCAGGGGAGTATCGAAGGATGCGTTGGCAAGTCCGGCCGCTTCCTTGACGGTCTGCACGAAATACGCGTATAACGCGGACGTCTTGTATTCGTCATAGGCATAATCCTTCAGGGGCATGTCGTAATCCAGCGTGAGCAAATCGAATGCTTCCAGTTCGGCAAGCGCGGCGCCCATCTGTTTGACGTGTTCCATGGTATCGTCCGGCGCGCCGATATACACGGGGCTGAGCGCGGCGGCGCGCTGCGTCGGATCGCCCGTTTTGACTACGGAAAAGCTTGCGATGGGCAAATACCGCTGCCGCAGTTCAAACAGGAACTCCATTTGCAAAAGGGATAGTCCGTCCGGCGATACCGCCGTTTCGTGCGTGTGTCCGCAGCCGCAGTTTTCGCCGTGGTGATGATGAACCTCGCCGCAGTCAGAATGGGTTTCCCCGCAACTGCAGGAGTCGTGATGTTGATGCATAGTAGATTACCGCCTTTAATTCCGTTTGGGTACCTTCTTCTTACATACCATTTCCGGCTGTGTTCGAAACATGCATCCTTACCGGCAGCCTGTCACATGGTGCCGCGGAAACCTTTGCCGATGATTTCGCTCGTATTGGTGATGAGGATGAAACTGCACGGGTCGGACATTTTGGCAAAGTTACGAAGTTTCACGGCTTGCGCGCGGTTGACCACGGTTAAAATCACGGTTTTCCCCTGATGCGTGAACGCGCCTTCGCCATGCAGCTCGGTTGCCCCGCGGTGCAGCTCTTCCACGATGAAGCGCACGATGGGTTCCGGCTGAGATGTGATAATCTGGAAACTCTTGTGCACCTTGATGTTTTCGAGAACCAGGTCAACCACCACGGCCTTGATCATCAGGCCCAGAATGCTGAACAGCCCGGTTTCCGCCCCGAAAGCGACAAGCGCGAACAGCGTGATCAGAAAATCGCCGATCATCAGGCTTACGCCGATGTTCAGCGACGTGAACTTCCGTAAAATCATCGCCACGATGTCCGTTCCGCCGCTGGAAGATTCCAAATTGAACAGTATAGCGCTGCCGATGGCCGGCAGCGTAACCGCGAATATAAGCTCCAGCAGCGGCTGCGAAGTCAACGGCTCGCGAAGCGGCACCGCAACCTCCAGCAGCCACGCCGCGCCGCTCATCACCAGGCTGCAATAGGCCGTGCGCAGCCCAAACCCGCGGCCGAAGATCGAAAACCCGACCAGCAGAAGCAGCTGGTTGATGACGAACATATAGGTGGCGGGGCTGACGGACGTAAAGTAACGGTTCAGGATGATCGAGAGCCCGCTGACGCCGCCGGTTGAGAAATGATTGGGGAATTTGAAAAAGTATACGCCGATGGCAATCAACAAAGATCCAAGTGTCAGCAGGACATAATCCCTGGCAGCGGAGGGTTTCTTGGCGGGCTTCACGCGGAACGCTGCGCGCTGCGCGGCACTGTCGTTTTGCATATCGGCTCCTTCATCGGCTTGCATGCCAACGTTTCCATGTTTGGCAGGGTTGATCAGGCGTTGTCCGGCGCCGTGAGCGTTCCGGTTCTGAAACGCTCCATCAGGTCGAACGCGATGCTCACGGTGCTGTCGTTTTGGGGCACGTCCTCACGGCTGAACCAATGCGCTTCGGTAAGTTCGCTCTCCTGCAGGCACAGCGCAGGCGGTCCGTCCAGTTCGGCGGTGAAGCCGAGCATCAAACTTTGGGATATCCCCCAGGGCTGGCTTGCGATGTAGCGGATATTCTTCAGGCGCAGCCCCGCTTCCTCCAGCACCTCACGGCGCACCGCCTGTTCCGCCGTTTCGCCGACTTCCACGAAACCGGCGAGGAGCGAGTAATGTTTCCAAACGCTGCGCGCGTTGCGGGCCAGCAAAAGCCGGTCACCGTCCGTTACGGCTACGATCACCGCGGGAAGGATGGCGGGGTAAACGGTCAGGCCGCAGCGGCCGCACACCAGTGCGCGTTCCGTTTCCGCCGTGTGCGTATTCCCCCCGCAGGCGCCGCAGAACCTGTGCTGCGCATACCAGACGGAGAGATGATGGGCGGCAATCAGCAGGGCGGCGTCCTGTGCCGGTACCATCGTGCGGAAAACGCGGATGTTTTCAAACGCGCAGCCGGACGGCGCCTTACAATCCGCGGGCACGTCCGCGATGAAAACGCGGCGGTTTCCCTGCGTAAAGGCATGGCGCGGCTGCA
>CAYRPW010000379.1:801-2453 GCA_964426145.1 uncultured Oscillospiraceae bacterium | reverse complement strand
GGCAAAACTGCTTTGGGTCCGTCCGTATCACACAGTCGCTGTCGGCGATGTCCCTGCTGCCCATCCTCCGCTACTACGTGTTCACGGCGGTGATCTTCGCATTCTACGGCTTTTCGTTTTTGTTCACGCGCAAGGCAAGCGACGTATACCATAGCCTGCCCGTGAAACGCAGCGACCTGTATCTCTCTGTCACGCTGGCAACCGTCACCTGGATGGGCGGAACCATCCTGATCAACGCGCTGGAAATCCTTGCGATCCTCCTGATCAGCGGCTGCCCGTTCGTGCCGGCGTACATCCCGCTGTCGGTGCTGTACTACCTTGTCGCGTCGATGATCGTATACGCGGCTGCCGCCATCGGCTGTGCGCTCTCGGGCACCGTCGTCACCGCGCTGGCGTCCACGGGCGTCGTGCTGTTCCTGCCGCGCTTCGTGCAGTTCATCATCGCCCGCGGCATCATCGAGCAGGTGCCCATCGTCGGCTGGCTGGATCTGGGCGCGTTCCTCATGCCCACCACCAACGCCGCGACCGGCATCGTCGCCATGCTCCTGCGGCCCGTGTACAACGCGTCGATCATCAGCATGCCGCATATCCTGTACTCGCTGCTTCCGATGCTTGCGATGCTTGGATTAGGCTTCTGGGCATTCCTCCGCCGCCCCAGCGAGATCGCGCAGAAAAACGGCGGCCACCGGCTGTGGACGGTAACCACCGCGCTCCTCATCTCCTTTGCGGTCATGCTGCCGATTACGATGAACGGGCAGAAGTTCTTCTCCGTCTACGGAGCGGTGCTGATCCTCGCAGCCCTTGCGGTGTTCTTCGTTTACCAGCTGATCGTTTCCGTGAAGCTGCAACAGGTGCTTAAGACGCTTCCCTGCTTCCTCATCTCCCTTCTGGCTGCGCTGGGTTTGTCGCTTCTCATCGACTCCGCGGCGGACAGCATGCTCAACACCACGCCGGAAGCTAATCAAATCCAGTCGGTCACCTTCCGCAGCTATGACGAAAAGGTGGGAGACCCTATGTACTCCAGCCTTTTCGTCCGCGACGTGGCCTTCACCGACGCCGAAACGAAAACCTATGTGGCGGAAGCGCTGCAAGCCGCGGTGGAGAAGGTGATCCAGCAGGCCGCGGGAGAGTCTTACGAATATTACAACTATAATCCGTTTCAGGTCATCGAGCCTGTAACCATCAAGCTGACGAACGGGAAAACCGTAAAGCGCACCATCGAGTTCGAAAACGTTGACGAATTAAACGCGCTGCGCATGCAAAACGAGGCGTTCGTAAAAGCCGTCACAAGCTACCCGGCCCTTGCCGACCTGCAGTATCTGGAAGTAGACGATAATTTTACACGTGCGGAAAACGAAGCGATTTACCAGAGCTACATCACCGAAGCGCAGGAAAACGGGGTCACCAGCGGCTATTATTACCGCAACCGCGCCCAGGACATGCGGCCGGACGGCTCCTTCCTTGTCCAGGGTAAGAACCAGGCGCTGATGGGCCTGATTGCATCCGGGTACGCAGGCACCAGCCGTTATACCCAGTATGATACCCTGCGGCTGGAACTGCCGGAAACCGTAAGTTTGGTGATGCGCACCTATAACGCCTACGTCACCGACGATCCCGTTTCCCAGATCCTCGAGGCGATCGACCGGTTCGAG
>CAYRPW010000379.1:0-791 GCA_964426145.1 uncultured Oscillospiraceae bacterium | reverse complement strand
CCGCCGCGGCAAACGACAGCCTGAACGTAAGCATCAACGTATATAACCTTGTCAACGAAGGCGGTTTAAGCGTGCAGGACGGCCAAAGCTTCTACCTCAGCCAGTATGTGACGGAGAGCTCGGGCAGTTACGATAAGCTGCAGCGCGAATACCTGCTGAAATTCGTGGACCTGCTGTCCCGCGCATCTAAAACTGACGATCCCACCGGGTTGTTCCTTCAGCTGACCTGGAACTATTACGACTCGACCGCCCCCCAGGGGAACAGCTACGATCGGTATCCTGTGATCTACCTCCGGTTTGAAAACCCGGCGGACGAGCTTGCGTACCTTACCCTGATCGAGGATTGGGCCACGGCGCAGCGTTCGAACGGTTATTAACCGGCATGGCTCCCGCGCCCACTGCGTAGCTGCAAAACAAGGATCAGCAAAACTTCGGGCTGCCCGTCCGCGCATATGCGCGGACGGGCAGCCGCCATTGGCGGAAGGTCCTGCAAAAAAACATCGGTTTCTTGCATGCTGAAGTTGACAGCCGCGCGGCGTTTATTGTATACTATCTTCCGTTGCGAAACGGTGCGCATGGCTGCCTGCCGCAACGGGTGCGTCCCTCGCCGAAACGTTCGCTTCGCACGGCAGCGCGTTTAACCGGATGCATTTGCTGCGGGCGTGGCGGAATGGCAGACGCGCTGGATTTAGGTTCCAGTGCCCTCAAAGGCGTAAGAGTTCAAGTCTCTTCGTCCGCACCAATTCGGAATATGGAGCATGCGGTAGTAGCTCAGTGGTAGAGTGCCACCT
>CAYRPW010000378.1:1377-2464 GCA_964426145.1 uncultured Oscillospiraceae bacterium | reverse complement strand
GCCGCAGCCTGCGGCAGTAAAAATAAGCAGAATTGTGACAAGGGTGATCAGCGTTCTTTTCATTCCATTTTCTCCCGTTGAGGCGACATGATTATTTACAGACATTGTCGCTATGATACTCCTTTTGCGAACACGTGACAAGCCGAATTGATAGATTTTCCGGGTATTGTTATCACCCGATCATCGGATATCGGCGTTGCATTTTTCCTTCTCGTTTCGGTTGAGAATCTTTGGAAAAACACGTATAATAAACGTATTATAAATCAATTTACACGGAGGGGTCATATGAAAAACGAACTGATGCAGGAGATCGAAAACCAGCTTTCCACAATGGGCGTTTCCGTGACAAAGGGCGGCCAGACCGACCTGAGCATCGACGCCGAATTGCTGGACGCCAGCTTTTCCACGGGCAAAAAGAAGATCCGCTACGAGTCGATGATCCTGCTGGACGAGGCGGAAAAAACCATTAAAATGTACGAAAAAACAACCGAGATCAGCGCGGGAATCTCGTTCGGTTCCAGCGGGGAATCCACGTTTCAGAGCGGGGGCACGCTGTTTCGCAAGGTCAAGAGCGTGCAGTACGGGCCGGAGGGAAAGGTGTTCGAGTACAATTTCGACATCGGCGCCATTTCAAAGACCGTCAAAACCGCGGCGCAGGCGCACGGATGGTCGTTTAAGACCGTCATCTTGAAGAAAAAGGCCATGTATCGCTGAATTTGCGGTGGAAACACCTGGAAAGGATTGTATTTTTCTTCTATCGGTGTTACAATGTAACACAGCAAGAACCTCGCCCGCATGCGGGCATAGCGTAGCGAACGAAAACCGTCCGCGGAACTGTTTCCGCGGACGGTTTTATGATTGCGGTTCCGGCGTGCCGTTTCACTTAGTTTACGCGTGAGCGCAGACGGATGAGTACCATCTCCGCCGTGGAGCCGCTGCGGAGGACCGAACCGCGGTTCCCCATGCCGGAGGACACGATCAGATGCGTGTTTTGGGTGCGTTTGTGCCCGTATGCGGCGCCGGAGAGCCGGCTCAGCCAGCTCATCGGCCAGATCTGCCCGCCGTGTGTATGGCCGGCAAGCTGCAG
>CAYRPW010000378.1:0-1367 GCA_964426145.1 uncultured Oscillospiraceae bacterium | reverse complement strand
CGAGTGCGGCGGCTTCCTTCCGCTCGCGCGGCTGATGGTCGATCAGGATCACGGGCATGCTCCGATCGGCGCCTTCGAGCAGCGTTTTCAGAGATGCGCGGCTGGGGGTATGGGAAAACCCCGCGTCGCGCCTGCCGAGCAGGGTCAGTCCGGCAAGCGTTGCCACCCGGTCGTCCAGCACGCGGATACCGGCTCCGGACAACGCCCGGTCGAGTTCCGCTTTGGTATACGGCGGCGTGGGTCCGTGGCTGGCGAGGTCGTGATTGCCGTAGACGAAGACAACGCCGTATGTCGCTGGCACCCCGCCGACAATGGAACAGGCGGCGCGCATTTGCTCCGGGCTGGTACGGTCGTCCACCAGATCGCCGGCGACGACCAGCAGGTCGGGCTGTTCGGAGGCGAGGCGCTCCATCTGCCGGCTGAGCCGGTCTTCGTCGATCGTCAGCCCCATATGCACGTCGGAGATCAGCGCGATCTTGAGTTCTCCGCCCGCTACGGGCAGGTTCGTCTCGACGACGTAGCGCGTAAGCACGAGTTTTTTGCCGTGCATAAAGCCGTAAACGAGCATGGCAAAACTGGCCGCGAACGTGGCAACGCCGCCCTGCCAGAGCCAGCCGATATCCGACGCGGCGGGCCAGAGAAGCGCGAACGCGCGCTGCAGCGCGAAGAAAAGCAGGCTGAAGAGAAACACGTAAATCGCCGCGATGGTCCTGACCTTCGCCGGTATCGGGCGGACGAGGATTGCGGCCAGCAGGCAGGCGGCGCCGATCGCTCCGAAAAGGCGGCTTGGCGCGCCGCCCAGCCCCCAGTACAGAAACGCGTCCGACAGAAACGCATACAGCCACCAGCCGACGAAAAGACTGAATACCGTCAATAGGAAATACGCGGCGAACCGGTTTCGTTGATCGTACAAGGCGTCCTCCTCACAGGCGTTTTCCGCCTATGGGGTTTATTATACCAGAGGAAACGGATGTCGGCGGATCAATTCGCTGCAGTTGAACGTCAAAACGCAGAAATCCGGCGCCGGCCGGCGGAAAAGCGCTATGCTTGCGGCGGGAGGTATGATATAATTCCACCAACATAAATACGGAGGATGAAACGATGGCAGACGTCGTCTGGAAAGACCGCAAACGCATCATCTTCGGCTTGCCCTGGACGTTTACGCGCTACTTGCTGACGCAGGAGAAACTGATCATCGACAAAGGGTTACTCAGCCGCCGGGAGGACGAAGTCAGGCTGTACCGCATCCTGGACATCACGCTCAACCGTCCGCTGCATCAGCGCATCTGGGGCCTCGGCACCATCAAGCTGAACACGGCGGATAAATCCACCCCGGAACTGGAGATCAAGCGGATCAAACGCGCGCG
>CAYRPW010000377.1:0-2464 GCA_964426145.1 uncultured Oscillospiraceae bacterium | reverse complement strand
TTGCGCAGGCTGCGGTGCATATGCCGCAACGGTCAGCATGCCGCCGACGTTTTCCAATTCGTACATCGCCCGGTCTGCGCTTTGATACGTTTCCTTAGGGCTGATCACCGTTCCGCTTTCATCCGTGATCACCACTTCGGTCCCCTGCGGCAGATTTTTCAGCACCAGCAGTACGTTGGCCGCGCCTTTCGCCGGCAGAAGAACGGTGGAAGCGGTTTCGGTTTTTATCAGGGAAAGGCGCGCCTGCGCGGACGCGTTCAGCAGCAGCGTTTCCAGCGCGCCGTAGACGGCGGAAACCCCGTCGTTCGTCAGTTTCATCACCTGCAGCTGCGGCGTAAAGCTGATCAGCGTATTGGGTTCCAGGCTTGCCTGCAAATCCGCAATACCCAGTTCGCGCAGGAAATCGTCAAGCTTCGTAGAAGGCTCCGCACCCTGCACGCTCAGCATAACGACATTGACCAGAGGGTATTTAAGTATCTCCTGAAGCTGCGCCGCCGAAAACCCGTTCGTATCCGCCTGAACGATGAGCACGGTCACGGGCTTCGTCTGCGTTTCCAGCTGCGCCATGAGCGCGGCAAACGTGTCCGCAAACACCGCGGCTACGGCATCTTTATCGATACTGGTTATATTGCCGGTCAGCTGCGGTTGATACGCGCCTGTATCGGCAGCCGGCACATGCTCCGCTATTTGATACACCGGGTCGGTCACGGAGACGCCCTGCAGCGGGACGAACGTAAGCAGCGTATCGCTATACCGGAGGATGTTCAACGCGTAGAGAAGTTCGCTGAGCACCGCATTGTTCGCGTCCGCTTTCTCCAGCGCCTTGATGCGGAGGGGAACGACGATCAGCGCGGCGTTCGCTTCGCCCGCCGCGGTGTTTTCCGCCGTCTCCGGCGCGGAAGTTTCCCCGGCGTCGGAGAGCACGGCATCCGCAGCGCCGTCAGGCGGTGCCCCCTCTTGCGTAACTGCCGGCGGCATTGGGGTTTCCGGAGTGACAAGCGGCGCGGCGCTCTCCTGCGCCAGCGCTGCCGGCACGGCAAAACCGACGGTGAACAGGCACAGCAGTACCCCCGCCAGCAGGAACACGGGTCGGATCCGTCGATTCATGGTTTCACCTAGCCTTCGGCGTTCAGTGCCGTTTATTTACGGTAGAGGTTGCTGTATTTGGAATGCCTGGCGCTGCTTACCGAAGGCGCTGCAGAGCGGCTGACTTCCTGCCCGCCCAGCACAAACTGCAGAACGAACGCGATCAGAAACAAACCCGCGCTCAGGAAGAACCCCCAGGCAGGGTTTAACAGCAGCTGCGTCGCCAGGCTGGTGGCAACGGCCCCGTAGCTTGCGTTGCCAAGCGTATCGCCCACCTGCTGCCCCAGCTGCCCGGACAGCGCGCCGATGTTGCCGCTTCCGGCAATCCCCTTGAAGGCGATCAGGAACACGATCCACAAAAGCATCGTTGCGCCGCTCACGGCCAGAATGCTGTTTTTCCCGCCGACAACCGCAACGACGGCGCAAAGCACCAGCGCGATAACGGGTACGATAAACCAGGCGCTCAGCCACTGGATGGCCTGGATGCCGTTCACCCCAAGCACGAACGCGATACGGAGCACCGGCGCAACCAGATACACGATCAGCGATACCAGGGAACCGACCAGAAGAACGGGGCTGCTTTGTTTGGACATGGTGTATACGCCTCCTGTTGGTTGATGTAGCGGCAGCACCCGGCCTACGCCGGGAACAGCCAGGCGAGCAGCGGGCCGGAGAGATGCGGCTGCAGATCAGCCGGGCCGCAATGCGCGGCCGAAGCGAAGATCCGCCGGATTTGTTTGTTTGTCTGCACGGCACGGGTGAAACGCGGCGCGGTTTGCAGGGTTTGCCGCAGCGCGTCGGCATCCTCCTCCAGCCGCATCTGCTGCAGCCAGGAAAACGCGTAAAGCACCGTACGCAATGCGTTGGAACCGTCGCCGCCGGTGCACGGGTTGAGCGTCTCCACCGCGGAAAGGTGGATGCCGATATCCGCAAGCATGGCGCGTACGCGCTCCGCGGCGTCGCCATCCAGCGACGCGACGTGGACATACGCCATCAGCATCCGGTCCTCCCAGCGGTCCGCATGCCACGGCCCGGCGTCCCCGTTTGTGAGCAGCATTTGAAGCAAGGTGCCTGCCGTTTGCCGGTCCTGCAGATCGAAAAACAGCGCAAGCAGCCTCCGGCTTTCGGTCGCGGGGCGGTCCGCCGCGAAGCGGATGGCGGCATGCACCGCCGTTTGCGCGCCCGGCTGCAAAAACGCGTCGCACAGACGTTCCAGCCCCTGCAGCAGCGCGTAGCTGCGGCATTCCGCCACAAAGGTGACCAGCGCCCGCGAGTTGAGCAGCTGCGAGAGTTTGCCTCGCAGCAGCGTGCCAAACCACCCGTCCGTAACGCCGGACGGCTGAATGCCGCCGACCAGATCCGCAAGCGTGCACCGGTT
>CAYRPW010000376.1:1641-2472 GCA_964426145.1 uncultured Oscillospiraceae bacterium | reverse complement strand
CCCTGCTTTTTGATGATTAACTTATTTTTTTGCGACGTAGCTGATCTTGCAGTTCGTGAGATCCTTCTGCAGAGCAAGTACGTTTTCAGGGACTTCGTCAAGTGTGATCTTTTTCGTGACCATTGGTGTCATGTCCATGCCGCCCGCCATCAGGTTGATGACTCGCGGGAAGGTGCCGTGGCCGGAGTGGCCCTGAGCTCCCACAATCTGTGCCCGACGGACCTGAAAGATTTCGCCGGTGACTTCGATCTTCGCATCGGCTCGGGCGACGATGACGACGGTCGCGTTCACACCTCGGCCCTTCCAGATGGCGGTTTCGATTCCCGGCCAAACCGTTCGCGGGAGGCCAGTCGCTTCGAGGTAGAGTTTTGCACCCAGGCCGTCCGTTTCATTGAGGACGCGGCTCACAAAATCTTCCTTCGCCGGATTGATAATGACGTCGGCTCCCATTTTTTCAGCCATTTTCGCCCGGGCGGCGTTCGGCTCGGAGACGATGACCTTGCGGGCGCCCATTCGTTTCAAAATGCACATGGCCCCGAGTCCGATGGGACCCGCGCCGAGGATGACGACGTAATCGCCGGGACGGATGCCGCCGCCGCGGACGATCACGGCGTTGTAGGCGACGCAGTTGGGTTCGACGAGCGAACCGGCGAGGTATTTTTGATCTTCGCTGTAGCGTTCATTCAGAGGTTCGAGACTCCAGCAATACTTGGCGTCAATTTTCATGTACTCGGCGAAGGCGCCGTCGACGGTGATGCCGATTTCCTGCAAGGCTTCGCAGTGATTCGGATAGCCGTCGACGCAGGGTCGGCACCGGCCGCACCAGAGCAT
>CAYRPW010000376.1:0-1600 GCA_964426145.1 uncultured Oscillospiraceae bacterium | reverse complement strand
CGGACCCTTCCTGATAGCGTTTACCGGTGAGTTTATCGATGGCGAGTTCGCCCGCTTCGACGACGGTGCCGCTGAGTTCGTGGCCCGTCACGCACGGGAAGGCGGTGAGGCCCGGATACATAATTCGTCCGTCGGCTTTCGTCTGGAGCATGTGTACGTCCGTTCCGCAGATGCCGCAGTTTCTGATCTTCAGAAGGACTTCCGTTGGCCCGATCTTCGGGATCGGACGATCAACGATTTTCAATTGCGGATCGGACCAGACCTTGCTGCCGAAGTAGGTCAGTTTGCCGACGATATCTCTGGCGTCAGGCGTGAACCCTTCAATCGGATTCCACTTCGCTTGCTGTTCTATAGCTTTCATAGGCGATTCCTTTCAATTATTCATTTCACTTTTTTGCATGTTCGATCTCTCCGCTGTCATTTCCATTCGGGGGAACTGGATTCCCGCCTTCGCGGGAATGACAACAAGGATGAGACTATTTCGATTTGATAACAACTTTCATGCTGTCGGGCGAGAGAGCCGTCTGCATGGCCTTATCGACGTCGTCGATCAAAAATTCATGGCTGACGAGTTTTTCAAATGGATAGATATCGTGATAGCGTTCCATCAGCTTCATGCTCGGACCGTAGCCGGTGATCGGATGATTGGTGAGGCCGATGAGGCGAATATTCTTACTGCAGATGTGACGGTGCACGTTGATCGTCACTTCGCCCGTGTCTGCGAAGTTGCCCATCTCGAGCATGGCTCCGCCGCGACGTAAGAGTTCGATGCCCTCAACGAAGGCATGCGGTGAGTTCGACATCTCCAGAACGACGTCCGCACCCCGGCCGCCGGTCATCTCGCGGATTTTCGCGAGACGTTCTTCTTTTGTCGTCTTGTCGAGATTGAGGGCGACGTTTGCTCCGAATTCGAGAGCCATCTTCAGGCGATATTCCGATTTGTCGATGACGACGATATCGCCGGCGCCCATGATTCTCGCTTTGAGCAGATGCATCATGCCGATGGGGCCGACGCCTTGAATCACCATCGTATCGCCGGAGTTGAAGCCTTCGGTGGAATAGCTGCTGAACTCCTTCAGCTTATCGAGGCTGCAGGTGATCGACATCACTTCGGTCTGGACGAGTTCCTGCGGCTTGAGGGCCGGGTTTGCCTTGTAGACGAAGGTGCCGTTCATCAGATACATGTACTCCGACCAGCCGCCGACGAGGTAAGGCCACTGGGCACGTGAGAAGCTGTTGCCGTAGCTTCGCATATGCTGGCACCAGAGGAAGCCATGAACGTTGTTGCAGTAAAAGCACTTGCCGCAGACGATATCCGGGCACATAACGATGCGGTCGCCTTCCTTGAGTTTCTGGCCATAATATTCGATGTTTTCCGCGGCGGATTTGGTGATCTTGGCAACGATTCCGACGTTTTCATGGCCCTGAATGATCGGGAAGGGCGTATCCATCTCGGCTTCCGTACCGGCGTACTGTTTCACCTGGCCGACATACGTATGCTTGTCCGTCCCGCAGATGCCGGACATCTCGACCTTCATGAGGAGATCGCCTTCCTTGAGCTCCGGGATCGGGATTTCCTGAATTTCATATTTTTTGGGTC
>CAYRPW010000375.1:0-2473 GCA_964426145.1 uncultured Oscillospiraceae bacterium | reverse complement strand
CGAGCAAATCCGCCGCGCCGGGCTGAAGCCGGGAATCTGGTTTGAGCCGGAAGTGTGCGGGGCGGACGCCGCGGCGTTTCAGGCGGTCCCCCATCTGCTCAAGCGCCACGGCACGCCGGTGACCGTAGGTCAGCGCAGGTTTTGGAACCTGACCGATCCCTGGGTGATCGATTATCTGAACGAGCGCGTGATCGGGCTTTTGCGGCGCTGCGGATTTCAATACATCAAAATCGACTATAACGACAGCATCGGCACGGGCTGTGATCACCCGGACGGTTTGGGCGAAGGGCTGCGGCTGAACCAGCGCGGCGCGCTGGCGTTGATGCAGCGAATTCACGAAGCCGTTCCCGGGATTGTGATCGAAAACTGTTCCTCCGGCGGGCACCGGCTGGAACCGTCGTTCCTTGGGTTAACGCAGCTGTCGTCGTTTTCCGACGCGCATGAGGAACGGGAAATTCCCGTCATCGCCGCAAACCTGCACCGCGCAATGCCGCCACGCCAAAGCCTGATCTGGGCGGTGCTGCGCAAGGAGGATACGGAAAAGCGCCTGATCTGGTCGCTGTGCGCGACGCTCCTGGGCGTTATGTGCCTCTCCGGCGACGTGTATGATTTAAGCCGGGAACAGTGGGCCGTGGTCGACGAAGCGATTGCGTTTTACCGCCGCGTAGCTCCCGTGATCCAGGAGGGAACCAGCATACGGCACGGGCCGAAGGCTAAAAGCTACCGGCACGCAAAAGGCTGGCAGGCGGTGGAGCGCACCGCGCCCGGCGGGCGGGAGAAGCTGATCGTCATTCATGTGTTCGACGAGGCAGAGGCGGATATCCGGCTGCCGCTTGCAGGCGGCTACCGGATCAGCGCACGGCTGCAGGACCCGGCCTGCAAGGCCGCCCTGGAGGGCGATACGCTGAACGTTTCCCTGGCGAACGGCGCGTGCGCGCTGTATTTGATCCGTACCTGACCCGGGCCGAACCTTACCGATGAAGCATTGGAGATGGAAACATGCGCACCGCAAAAAAGAACGCCGCACAGATCCCGGTTTTGAAAAAAATCGCCCGGAATATTCTCCGTGTGCAGTACACCCCGCCCGGCAGCCAGCCGCGCCGGAGCTTTCTGATTGCGGACGAGTTTGCCGCGGTGCCCGCGAAGGCGGAAATCCACTTTGCCCAGCGCAACGGCCGTATTCGGTTTACCGGCAAAACCGGGGAATTGCTGCTGGAAGAAACCGGGCATATGCTGGAGCCCAAGCCCACCTACCGGTACACGGTCGACGGAACGCCCGTTATCCGGCATAAACATACGGCCAACGGCGACGTGGCCTATATTGAGAACGCGATCAAGATGCCCGGGGAAAGCGCCTACCACGGTAAACTTACGTTCCAAATCTCCGCAGGCGAATGCCTGTACGGCCTCGGGCAGCACGAAAACGGCGTTTATAATTACCGCGGGCACACGGAAACGATGCACCAGACCAACATGAAGATCTCGATCCCGTTTTTGATCTCGTCGGCCAACTACGGGCTACTGATTGACACCGAGAGCGCGATGGTGTTCAGCGAACAGGACGGCGTGATGCGGTTCGAGCTGGAAACCACGGCGGAGCTGCAGTACTACGTGATCGCCGGGGAAAATTTCGACGAGATCATCGCCTCGCTGCGCGCGCTCACCGGCCGCGCGCCCATGCTGCCGCGCTGGGTATACGGCTATATGCAATCCAAGGAACGGTACCGTTCGGCACAGGAACTGCTGGAGGCGGCGGCCAAATTCCGGGCGCTTGACATTCCGGTGGACTGCCTGGTGCAGGACTGGCATACCTGGGAAGCGGGGCTTTGGGGTGAAAAGCACGCCGACCCGAAACGCTACCCGGATTTGAAAGCGCTGGTGGACGCGCTGCACGCGGCGCACATACGGCTGATGGTTTCCATCTGGCCGAACATGGCTCCGGCAGGCGCGAACTACGGCGAGTTTCTGGAACAGGGGCTGCTGCTGCCCAACTCCTCCACGTATAACGCCTTCGAGCAGGCGGGCCGGGACCTGTACTGGAAGCAGTGCGACGAGGAATGGTTCCGCGCGGGCATCGACGCCTGGTGGTGCGACAACGCCGAGCCGTTTTCGGACGCGGACTGGAACGGCGCGGACAAGCGGCCCGAAGCGCTGCGCTATCAGCTGGTCGTGACCGATTCCCAGAAATCCATGGACTGGACGCGCCTCAATACCTACGGCCTCTTCCATGCCAAAGGAATCTATGAGAACTGGCGCAAACAAAACACTAGCAAGCGCGTGGTGAACCTCACCCGTTCCACCTACGCGGGCGGGCAGCGGTACGGCGTGGTGGCCTGGTCCGGCGACATCAGCGCGAAGTGGGAGGTTCTGCGCGCGCAGATTACCGAGGGAATCAAGTTCTGCATGAGCGGCCAGCCGTTCTGGACGCTGGATATCGGCGGCTTTTTCACCGTGAAGGACAAGTATGAGAACA
>CAYRPW010000374.1:1440-2473 GCA_964426145.1 uncultured Oscillospiraceae bacterium | reverse complement strand
TCAGTTCCTTGTCGGAGAAGGGCTCCAGGCACAGCGGGCCGAGGATGAACGCGTAGTCGTCTCCGGCAAACTGGCAGATATACCGCTCACCGGTACGCCCGATCACATACTGAACCGTGGAACTCCCCGGCGTTACCGGCCAGCTTGCGGGGCCTCCGCCGCAGGTCAGCCCTTCCCATATAAGAGGCTGATCTTCGGGCAGGGAGTACAGCCTGTCCGAACCCTGATACAGCCGCACGGGCAGCCGCACCGCATAATGCAGCGTCCGGGCCATTTGCACACACGGTTCGTACTTCATTTTACACACCTCCGGCACGGATTTCTATTGCAATAGTGACAATATATAAGAATAATAACATAAATCAAAGTAAAATGACATATTCTCGATTACGGTTTGCATATAATGAAAACAACCAATCGCGTTTCAAAAACAGAGATCAACAAGGAGGATTTTTCATGAAAAAGTTGCTTTCAGTCCTGATCGCCTCGCTCCTGCTGCTGGGCATGATGGGCGCAGCGTCCGCCGCGGACGTTGAAGTCACCCTGTTCAATAACAAGGTGGAAATCGAGTCAACCCTGCAAGCGTTCGCCCAGGCATACTCCGAGGCAACGGACGGCGTTACCGTTACGGTGGAAACCGCCGGGGGCGGCGTGGATTATCAGGGCGTGCTGAAATCCAAGCATGCCGCGGACCAGCTTCCCGTGATCTTTGTCATCGAAGGCCAGGGGAACTACGACCTTTGGAAAGATTACATTGCCGACATGAGCGCAAGCGCATGGGTAGCGGATACCGACATGGCCTATCTGTCGCCGGACGGCAAAGCGGTCGGTTTCCCGGTGAGCATCGAAGGATTCGGCCTTGGCTACAACGCCGATATTCTTGCCGCTGCCGGCATTGATCCCGCGACGCTTACCACCTTCTCCGCCGTCAAGGCCGCGTTTGAAACCATCGACGGCATGAAAACGGAACTGGGCCTCAACAGCGTCGTATCCTGCGGCACCAATTCCGGAGAACTGTGGTGGGTTACCGCCC
>CAYRPW010000374.1:0-1430 GCA_964426145.1 uncultured Oscillospiraceae bacterium | reverse complement strand
TGGATTACAACGATGCTTCCGTCATCAACGACTGCCTGGCCGGCGTTTTCGACGAAGCCCGTCTGGAAGCGTTTGCCAACTATCTGAAACTCCTCTACGATTATTCCGATCCGGATATCCTGATCAGCGGCAATTATGACGCGCAGGTCGGCGCGTTTGCTACCGGCAAGGCCGCTTTCATCACGCAGGGCAACTGGATCGACCCCAACATGACGCAGCTGGGCGCGACCTTCAAAATGGGCTATATTTCCCATTGCTTCCTGGAAGAACCGACGCAGGGTCTGTTCATCTCGGTGCCCAGCTGGTATGTGGTCAACAGCGCGGCGTCGGCCGAGCAGCAGGCTGCCGCGATGGCGTTCCTGGATTACCTGGCGCTGAGCGAGGCGGGCGCGAACTACATGGTCACCGAATCCAGCATGGTTCCAGCGTTCAAGTCGGTATCGGTGCAGCCCGCGGGTCAGTTCTCCAAAGCGCTGGTGGAAGCCACGGCCCGAGGCGGCAATTATAACTGGTTCTTCGGCCGCACGCCCGACGGTTTCAACATGAATACGCTGGGCCCGATCTTTGAATTGTTTGCCACCGAGAAAGACGTGGCCGCGTTCATGGCGGATGTCGAAGGCGCTTTTGCTTCGATCGCCCAATAAGGAACCGGCGAAGCAGGGGAGGACTGCCAGCGGTCCTCCCCAATTGTGTATGTTTGGAGGCTGGTGCGCTTGAAGAGACGAAGGATCGTTGATTTTCTGTTTTTGCTTCCATGCGCCTTCGCGTTCGTTATGATCATCGTAATTCCGTTCTTTCTGGGTATTTATTATTCCCTTACCGATTGGAACGGCGTCAATCCGGCCGTTCACTGGGTTGGGTTTGCAAACTTCGCGGGCATGTTCAGCCAACCCCAGTTTTTATATTCCTTCCTGATTACGATGCTTTACACGGTGATCAACATCGTGTTCGTCAATATCGTGGGTTTTCTGCTCTCCCTGCTGGTAACCAGCAAAATCAAGCTGCGCAACTTGTACAGGGCCGGGTTTTTCGTACCCAACCTCATCGGCGGCATCGTGCTGGGCTATATCTGGCAGTTTCTTTTCAGCAATATTCTCGTCAACGTCACCGATCTTCTGGGGATAGTTGACGGGCAGCGATCCTTAATCTCACGGCCTGATACCGTCATCTGGGCGTTGTCGTTTGTCAATACCTGGCAGTACGCCGGGTACATCATGATGATATACGTCGCGTCCATCCAGTCTATTTCCGATAGTATTATGGAAGCGGCCAGCGTTGACGGCGCCACCTACGGCAAGCGCGTTTTGAAAATCCTCGTTCCGATGATGGCGAACGCTTTCACCATCACGCTGTTTCTGACGCTCACAACGTCGTTTAAGCAATTTGACATCAACTATGCCCTTACCGGCGGCGCTCCGGCAACGCGCTTT
>CAYRPW010000373.1:0-2477 GCA_964426145.1 uncultured Oscillospiraceae bacterium | reverse complement strand
GCCGTCCTTGGCGGGATAGCGGATGTGCCAAAGATGGCTGTCCTGCTCCTCATATTCCACTTCGGCGTCGGAAAGCGCGGTACGGCAGACCGGGCACCAGTTGATGATGCGGCTGCCGCGGTAGATGAGGCCCTTGTGATACAGATCGACGAACACCTCGCGCACGGCTTTGTTACAGCCCTCGTCCATGGTGAAGCGCTCGCGTTCCCAATCGCAGCTGGCGCCCAGGCAGCGCTGCTGGCGGTTGATCCGGCCGCCGTATTCCGCCTTCCATTTCCAGGCGCGCTCCAAAAATGCATCGCGCCCGATGGCTTCCTTGGTCAGGCCTTCGGAGCGCATCTGCTCAACGATCTTCACTTCCGTGGCGATGGAAGCGTGGTCGGTTCCCGGCAGCCAAAGCGCGGGCGTACCCTTCATGCGGTGGTAACGGATAGGAACGTCCTGAAACAGGCAATCCATGGCATGGCCCATGTGAAGCTGCCCGGTGATATTGGGCGGCGGCATCACGATGGTGAAGGGTTTCTTTCCCTCCACGCGCTTTGCGTGAAATGCTCCCGACGTTTCCCACGCCTGGTATATTTTCCCCTCGATCTCGCCGGGCGAATACACCTTATCCATATTCAGTTCATTGCTCATCGCACATCATTCCTTTACTGTATAAAAAGCGTGATCAGCGCGCCGGCAATCGCCAGCGCCAGCCCGCCGATCTTGAGCGGCAGCACCGTTTTTTCCGGGTTCTTGGAAAAGCGGTTTGCAAGTTTATTCGCGCCGAAGCATACCGCAGCGCCGATGAGAACCAATGCGATCCCCGCAACGTTGAACCGGGACAAGACCCCCGACCAGTAGCCGGAACCACCCATACGATACGCCCTCCTTTTCTTGCCCGAAAACAGAAGAAGCCGCTTCGTCCGAAGGACGGAGCAGCTCCGTGGTACCACCTTGCTTTGCAGCGGGAAAACCCGCCGCCTCTGTGCGCTGTATCGGGCGCACCCGACGGTACTTGCGGCAGGCCGCTCATCCCGTCCCCTCCCGGGCGACTTTCCGCGCTCCCGTATCCGAAACGGCCTTTCAGCCAACTGAGCCGTTCTCTCTGCCGGACGGTGCGCGTACTCCTCCCGTTCGATGGGGTATAACCTTATTTATCGTCGTTCTTCTTGCCGGTGTCTACGGTCATGTCGATCACCTGCACGCCTTTATAGGTTCCGCAATTTTTGCAAACCCGGTGCGCAAGCATTTTGTGGTGGCATTGGGGGCATTCCACGATGCCGGGAAGGGTAAGCTTCCAGTTGGCACGGCGGCTGCGGCCACGGGCACGCGATATTTTACCTTTTGGCAGAGCCATGTTCTACACCTCCTCATCCTCTTCAAGCAATTGCTTCAATGCTTCAAAGGGACGTTGTGTGTCCTCTTGGCATGAGCTCTTGGGATTGGGCCTGTACTTCTGCAATTCATTGCTGCCCTGGCAGTTCTCATCGCAGAGAAACCGCATGGGCAGGTTCAGCATGGCAAGCGTAAGCGACAGATGATCCAGTGAAACCGACGTTCCCTCGTAGAAGAAATCTTCGTCCTCGGTTTCGATCGCGTTCTTGCGGAACGTTTCCTGAAACGAGATTTCCAGAGGGTAATCCACCGTCTTCAGGCAGCGCGCGCACGGCGCGTGCGATGTGGTGGCCAGGGTGCCGCTGACGTAGACTTGACCGTCCATCGCCGTGTAGTTGCCCACCAGCCGTACCGTTTCAAAGGTGACGGTTTCGCTGTCCACAACCTGAGGCGAAATGCTGACGTTCGCCTGGAACGGGAAAGCTTCTCCGGGTCTGAGCAGCGCTTGGGCTACATCCAATTCCATACGATGCCTCCTCAAAACGCGACCATGCTACATTATATGCGCTGGGGCCTTGCTTGTCAATCGGAAATTTCTTTCCCCTCTACGATCGCAAGCGTGTCGCGGGCGATAATCAGCTCTTCGTTGGTCGGAATTACGCAGATTTTCACCTTGCTGTCATCCGCGGAAATAACGGCTTCCTCACGGGTGTTGTTTTTCTCCAGGTCGATCTTCGCGCCAAGGTACTCGAAGCCTTCCATAATGCGGGCGCGGGTCGTGTGGTTGTTTTCGCCGATGCCCGCCGTAAATACGATGGCGTCCACCCCGCCCAGCACCGCGGCATACGCACCGATGTATTTGCGAACGCTGTATACCAGCATGTCACGGGCAAGGATCGCGTTTTCGTCGCCATTGTCGGCGGCGGTGTCGATATCGCGCATATCGCTGGAGATGCCGCTGATGCCGATCAAGCCGGACTTCTTGTTGCAGAGGTTCAATACTTCGTCCACCGTCATGTGATCCGAATTGGCGATGAACTGGACTACGGCGGGGTCCAGATTGCCGGACCGCGTGCCCATGATGACGCCTTCCAGCGGCGTAAGGCCCATGCTGGTATCCACGCATTTGCCGTCTTTCACCGCGGCCAGACTGGAAC
>CAYRPW010000372.1:0-2481 GCA_964426145.1 uncultured Oscillospiraceae bacterium | reverse complement strand
ACGATCAGCGTGGCGGTATCCGCGCCCGCCGGCTACACCATCACCGGCTCGCCCCAAACCGCAACGGTTTATAAGGCCGCTGTGATAGACACCCACGATCTCAAAGTTACGGCCGCGGATCCGCCTGCGGGCGTCGGCTGGACTGGAAACGCGCTCACGTTTACCAAGTCCGGCAGCTATACGGTGGAGATGCATGAGGGAATCGAGCTAACCACGACGGACAGGATCGTGGTCAACGCACCGGGCACGGTAAACCTCACGCTCAACGGCGTGAAAATCGACCTGGCCGGTATAGGCGGCGCGTGCGCTCTGGATATACAGGGCAGCTCTGCCGTCAACCTTACGCTTATTGGCGCGAACACGCTCACAAGCGGTATAAACCAGGCGGGCATACACGTGCCGGCGGGTGCAACGCTCACCATAAGCGGCGCCGGCTCGCTTACGGCAAACGGCGGCGGCGGCTATGGCCCCGGCGGCGCGGGCATAGGCGGCAGCGTCGGCGAGGCGGGCGGGGCGGTCAACATCAGCGGCGGCACGGTCACGGCCCGCGGCGGCGGTTTCGCCGCGGGCATAGGCGGCGGCTACGACGGTTCCGCCAACGGCAACGGCGGCATTGTCAATATCTCCGGCGGTACCGTCACGGCAATGGGCACCAGCGGCGGCGCCGGCATCGGCGGCGCGGACCAATGCACCTTCGGCGGCATTACTGCAATCACCGGCGGCACCGTCACAGCGCAGGGCGGCTTGTTGGGCGCGGGCATAGGCGGCGGCTGGAACGGCAGCAGCGGCAATGTCTATATCTCCGGCGGCAGCGTCAAGGCGCTCCATGGCGGCGGCGCCGCGCAGAACATCGGCCACGGCGACGGCGCCACCGGCTCCGGTGAGCTGTGCAATACGGCGGGCGGCGTATCCGTTGTGCTGCAAACGATCACGACGGACACGGCCCGCGCCAGGGTAACCGCGCTGACGTTCACTCCGCCGCTTAGCTATACCTACGGCACAACCGATATGTGCACGGACGAAGATGGCAAGCTGTACCTGTACCTGCCCGCCGGCACAGCAGCCACGCCTGTGCTTGAAGGAACGTCGGAAGTACGGGTGGGGGATTTCATCGTGACCGGTTCCCCGTCGTCGGGGTATACATATGGGTCCGGCGTACTCAAGTTCACACAAGGCACCTATACGGTGTCGATGGCGGAATCCGTCACGACCACCACGGATACCATCGCGGTCAGCGCGACAGGTCCTGTAAACCTCACGCTCAACGGCGTGAAAATTGCGGCCGATAAAAACAACGCGTGCGCCCTGGATATACAGGATACCTCGGCCGTCAGCCTCACGCTCGCGGCGGGCACGTCCAACGAGTTCACAGGCGGCCGTGCCGCGGCGGGCATACACGTGCCGGCGGGGGCGTCGCTCACCATAAGCGGCACAGGCTCGCTCACGGCACGGGGCGGCAGAGCCGGCGCCGGCGCCGCCGGCTGCAGCGCGGGCATAGGCGGCAATGCGGGGGAGCCTGCCGGCAGCATCTCCATCGCCGGCGGCACGATCACCGCATGGGGCGGCGACGTCGAAAGCGACTACTATGGTATTGGCGGCGCGGGCATAGGCGGCGGCAGCGGCGCGGCGGGCGGCACGGTCAACATCAGCGGCGGCACGGTCACGGCAACCGGCGACGGCTTCGCCGCGGGCATCGGCGGCGGCTCCGGCAGCTTATACAGCAGCGGCAACGGCGGCATTACTACAATCACCGGCGGCGCGGTCACGGCAAGCGGCAACGGCGGCGGCGCCGGCATCGGCGGCGCGGCCTACTGCGTCTTCGGCGGCACTACGACCATCACCGGGGGCACGGTCATGGCGGAGGGCGGCGAGGGCGGCGCCGGCATCGGCGGCGGCTACCAGGGCGCAGGCGGCAATGTCTATATCTCCGGCGGCAGCGTCAAGGCGCTGGGCGATACCGGGATGGGCGCGGCGAACATCGGACCCGGTTACGACGGCAGCGGCTCCGGCGAGGTGCGCAACGAGCCGGGCGCGGGCGGCGTGCCCGTGTACCTCACCACCGTGACGCTCAAGGAAACAGCCGGCGCCTCCGGCGGCATAGGTGTAGCTGAGATTCAATCGCTGACGACCGACTTAGCCCTTGCCTATGGCACGGACGACATGTGTACGGACGGCGACGGCAAGCTCTATCTCTACCTGCCGGCAGCTACCCAAACCACCGCGGCGACGACCGAGACCGGCGATCCGCCTGTAACAACGGCATATGCGGCATACGACGGGCCTATCATAACCCTGAATAACCATAATGCTAAGGGTACGCTGTACGGGGGCGAGCCGCCTACGGCGGTCGCGTTTATCTCCGCGACGACGGACGGCGCGGCAGGCACGGTCACATCGACCAGGATCGACCTCGCGTTCTCCCCGGCCATCGCGGGCCTGACGGCGAACGACATCACCATCACCGACGGCACCGGCTCGGCA
>CAYRPW010000371.1:0-2524 GCA_964426145.1 uncultured Oscillospiraceae bacterium | reverse complement strand
TGCGCGGCTTCTTCGGCGGCCTGCTGACCACGTGCGGCCTTTCCAACGTGGGCGGGCCGTGCAGCGACACGCACGATACGCTGGGCGAACAGCATTATGGCCTGCATGGGCGCATCACGCATTCAGGCGCGTATCAGGTGTGCGTGCAGGAGGACTGGACGGAGCGTGAGGCCTACGAGATCAAAGTGAGCGGCAAGGTGAAGGAAGCGCAGCTGCATGGCGAATGCTTCGTCCTGAGCCGCGAGATCAAGAGCGTAATGGGTGAGAGCCGCCTTTTGATCACCGACCGCATCGAAAACCAGTCCTGCCGCGAGCTGCCTCTGATGCTGCTGTATCACATCAACATCGGTTATCCCATCGTACGGGAGGGCGGCCGCCTGATCCTTGCGCACCGGGACATCGAGCCCAATGACGCGTATTCGCGCAGCCAGATGGACGGCTCTGCGGTGTTCGGAGCGCCGGTGCCGCTCGAAAAGGAGAACCTGTATTTCCACGATATGTGCACCGATGAAAACGGCTACACCGAGGTGGGCGTCGTCAGCGATACGCTGGAAGGCGGCGTGTACATCCGGTATAAAAAGACCGAGCTGCCCGAGTTCAACCAGTGGAAAATGTGCGGCGTATCCGAGTACGTGATGGGGCTGGAGCCGGGCAACTGCCGTCCCGTTGGCCGGACGGCCTGGAAGGAAAGCGGAAAGATGCGCATGCTGGAGCCGTACGGCAGCACGACCGTGCACATGGAGATCGGCGTACTGAAGGACGCAGAGGCTATCGCGGCGTTTGAAAGCCGCGTTAAAAAGCGTATATAGGGCGGCAGGAAGCCGCAGCGATATTGATCAATTGATAATCTGAAAGGAGTTTTCGTATGTTCAAGGTTAAGATCGGTTTTATTCCCTCCAACTGGGAGTCGTGGGACGGCAGCGCGTTCACCGGCAAGTGGGCCGGAAAGATGCGCGACCGCTGTGTCGCCGTGCTCGAAGCCATTCCGGGCATGGAGCTCGTCGTGCCGTCGCGCGAGATGACGGTGGACGGGTGCCTGAATGACAAGGAGGAAGCCAAAAAGGTACTGGAATACTTCAAACAGCAGGACATCAAGGGCCTCATCGTCGGCAACATGACGTTTGGCATGGAGGTCGCCGTGGGCGTGGTCTTAAGCGGCCTGAATAAGGATATGCCGATCATGCATTTCTGCACGCGCAGCGGGCCGATCGACCCGAACGGCTCCCGCGCGACCGATACGTGGTGCGGCGCGTTCATGACGGTTTCGGCGATCAAGCGCCGGGGCTTCAAATACGAGCATATCTTAACCTGTAACCCCGAAGAAGATATATTTAAGGAAAAGATGGAGATATTCACCCGTGCCGTCTATGCCATCAGCCGCTTCCGCGGGGCAAAGTTCGGTCAGATCGGCACGCGGCCGGAGCTGTTCGAGTCGCAGTACTACAGCGAGGAGAACATGCAGCGCCAGTTCGGACAGATGGTTGTCCCGATGGATTTGGCTACGGCGTTCTCGCGCCTCGATGATGTGCGCGCGGATGATCCCGAGGTGAAGCGGGTGCTGGATGAGATCAAATCGGGCGCGGATACCATCACCGACAACGCCAGCGAGGAAGCGCTCGTCAACCAGGCGCGCTACGAGGTCTCGCTGATGCGCATCGCCAAAGAGCTGGACGTCAACGCCATGGCGGTATCCTGCTGGACGCAGATTCAGCAGCGCTACGGCATTTCCTCCTGCTCGACGTTCGGCCGCCTCAACGACAAGGGCATCATCACCGCCTGCGAGGTCGACCTGCTGGGCGGCGTGACGATGTGGGCGATGTACTGCGCGGCGCTGGGCAAACACATACCGGATTTCATCGACTGGACGGACCTGCATCCGACGGAAAAGAACGTTTGGCTCGCATGGCACTGCGGCAACGCGGCGCCCAGCCTGCGCGACGCCTGCTGCAAATCCCAGCTCGTGCGCAACGAGCGCATGATCCAGTGGTGCCCGACGTGCCACGGCGCGATGGAGTTCAAGCTCAAGAGCGGCCCGGTCACCTGCGCGCGCATGGTGGAGTATGACGGCGAATATACGATGTTCTTTGGCAACGGCGAGATCGTCGATATCGACCCGTTTGTGCGCGGCGCGTACGGCTGGGTGAAGGTGAACGATCTGGCCGACTGGGAGACCAAGATGGTCGAGAACGGCATCATCCACCACGGTACGCTGATCCACGATAAAAAGGTCGCCGACGTGTTCGAAATGTTCTGCAAGTTCCTCGGCATCCGGGCCGTAAGGGGTGCGTAGGGCATGGAAGGGAAGATGCTGCAGGTCACGCTGGAAGCGCCGGGGAAGCTGAAGAAGCAAACGCCGGACATCCCAAAGCCCGGCAAAGGCGAGATACTGGTGAAGGTGGAGCGCATCGGGCTGTGCGGCTCCGACGCAACCATATTCCACGGGCTGCACCCGTATGTGAAATATCCCGTAGTGATGGGGCACGAGTTCGCGGGCGAGGTGGTAGCGGTTGGCAGGCTGGTGACG
>CAYRPW010000370.1:0-2525 GCA_964426145.1 uncultured Oscillospiraceae bacterium | reverse complement strand
AAGTGAAGGACGTTTTCCGGCCCGAGTTCATCAACCGCGTGGATGAGCTGATCGTTTTCCACGCGCTCACGCCCGACGATATCGAGAAAATCGCAGGGCTGATGCTCAACAACGTAGCCAAGCGGCTGGAAGAGCAGAACATGAGCCTGGTCTACGACGACGAGGTCGTGCACCTGCTCGCCCGCGAAGGGTACGACGTGAACTACGGCGCGCGCCCGCTCCGGCGCACGATCCAGCGCATCGTGGAAGACCAGCTCAGCGAGGAGATCATCTGCGGCAACATCGCCCTAGGCGATCTGGTTCGCCTCTATGTCAAGGACGGGAAACTCAAATTCGAGCGTTCCTGCCGCATTGCCGAAATGCTCAATCAGCCGGCGAACGTATAACCGGCAAACCGGAGGTTTCGGTCCTCTATCCTCTGCACAAAAACCGCTTCGGCGGTTTTTGTTCATTTCCGGCGGTAACTTTTTTAAACCGCTTTCCGGCAGTTTCGCTCCCGCAGGCCGTTGTTTTCATGCAAAATTTAGCAAACAGATGTTCTGATGCAGGAATCGGCGGGCGCGCGCGTAGAAAACGTTATGGGAACTCTGCCCGCATAGGGGGAAAATCCAATGAATATCGATCAATTGGCTGCCGCGCTGCGGCAGGACGCCGGGTTTATGGACAACGTGACGGCGTGGGAAACCATTCCGCCCCGCGAAGGGCAGACGGTGGAATTTCCCGCGTCCATGGACGCGCGCCTGTCTGCCGTGCTCAAGCAGCGCGGGATTCAGCAGCTCTATACGCATCAGGCGTCGGCGTGGGATGCCGCCCAGGCCGGGAAAGACTATGTGGTCGTCACGCCAACGGCGAGCGGGAAAACGCTGTGCTATAACCTTCCCGTGCTTTCTGCGATCCTGAAAAACCACGACGCGCGGGCGCTGTATCTGTTTCCCACCAAGGCGCTGGCGCTGGATCAGGCCGGGTCGCTGTACGAGCTGATCGAAGCGTTGAACGTGGACGTGAAAGCCTATACCTACGACGGCGATACGCAGGCCGCCGCGCGCAAGGCCATCCGCCAGGCGGGGCATATCGTGGTCACCAATCCGGATATGCTGCACGCCAATATTCTGCCGCACCACACCAAGTGGGTGAAGCTGTTTGAAAACCTGCAGTATATCGTCATCGACGAAATCCACACCTACCGGGGCGTGTTCGGCAGCCACCTGGCCAACGTCCTGCGCAGACTTTTACGCCTGTGCGCGTTTTACGGAAGCAAGCCGCGCTTCATTCTTTGTTCGGCGACCATCGCAAACCCCGCGGAACTGGGCGAGATCCTCACGGGGCGGCCGATTGAGAAGATCGACAACAACGGCGCGCCGGTGGGGGAGAAGCATTTCATCTTTTACAATCCGCCGGTGGTCAACCGCCAACTTGGCATTCGCAAAGGCGCGGTGAACGAGACCCGCGCCATCGCAGAGACGCTTCTAAAAAACGGCATCCCGACCATCGTGTTTGCCAAGAGCCGCGTGCAGGTGGAAGTGCTGACGCGCTACTTAAAAACCAGCGGCAAAAACCAGGAAACCGTGCGCGGCTACCGCGGCGGCTACCTGCCCAGCGAGCGGCAGCAAATCCAGCGGCAGCTGCGCGCGGGTGAAATCAAAATGGTCATTTCCACCAACGCGCTGGAGCTGGGCGTGGATATCGGCTCGCTCACGGCCTGTGTGCTGTGCGGGTATCCGGGCACCATCGCCAGCACCTGGCAGCAGGCGGGACGCGCGGGCAGGCGCAACGAAACGGCGCTTACCGTGATGGTCGCTTCCTCCGCGCCCATCGACCAGTACATCGTCAGCCATCCCGAATATTTTCTGTCGCAGTCGCCCGAGCACGCGCTGCTGCATCCCGATAACCTGTACATTCTGCTTTCGCACATCAAGTGCGCCGCGTTCGAGCTGCCCTTTGAAGACGGGGAAACCTTCGGCAACGCCGAGGGGACCGATCAGTTTCTTTCCTTCCTCACGGAGGGCGGCATCCTGCGGCACGTGGGAAGCCGCTTCCACTGGTCGGCGGAGGAGTTCCCCGCCAGCGAGATCAGCCTGCGCTCGGCCACCGCGGAGAACTTCGTGATCGTGGATATCTCCAACGCCGCGCATCACCGCGTGATCGGCGAAATGGACCGTTTCGCCGTGCCGATGCTTTTGCACGAAAACGCCATCTACCTGCACGGCGGCAACCAGTATCAGGTGGAGAAGCTGGATTTCGACGCCTGCAAGGCCTATATCCGCGCCGTGGACGTGGATTATTATACGGACGCGGATATGAACGTCTCCATCGGCGTGCTGGACGAGCTGAAGGATAAAGAGCTTACCTGCGGCGCAAGGCTGACGCTTGGCGAGCTGAAGGTAACGACGATCGTCAAGATCTTCAAGAAAATGAAGCTCGACACGCATGAAAATCTCGGGTTCGGCGAGGTGAAACTGCCCGAGAGCAACATGCACACCGCCGGGATGTGGTGGACCATTCCGCAGGCAATATCCTCGTGCTTT
>CAYRPW010000369.1:893-2527 GCA_964426145.1 uncultured Oscillospiraceae bacterium | reverse complement strand
CGCGCCACGCTTGCTTCCTAGCATATGCGGCCTTTTGAACAGGTTGCCATCCCGCTTCCAAACAGTGTTTGTCAACGTTTTGAGGTGTCCGCTCGGCGGGCATTTTTTCTTGCGGTTCCGGCCTTTCCATGCGCCTGCGGACCGATGCCGCAGGCGGAAACGTGATCATCGCTCTGCCAGTGTAAACGTTGTGAAATAAGGGCTTGCGCGTGTACGCCCTCATCTCCGCCCGTCAGCTGCGTTTAGGTGACCGCAAATCGCTTTCCCATTTTCCATAAGGCCTTGACTGCGGCACGCCGCTTTTGGCATTGTGGGCGTGGTTATGGTATAATCTACCCAGTGATTTCATGCGCAAGGGGAGGGATAGCATGCCGGAAAAACCTAAATCCATCCTGCTGGTCGACGGATACAGCCTCATCTTCCGTGCCTTTCACGCGCTGCCGCTCCTGAGCTCCGGCGGCGTTTACACCAACGCCGTGCAGGGTTTTTTTTCCATGCTGTTCAAGGCGATTGCCGATTATAAGCCCGGCGCTTTGTGCGTCATGCTCGATACCCATGCGCCCACCTTCCGCCACAATCTCTTCACGGATTACAAAGCGGGCCGCAAACCCACGCCCGAAGAGCTGAAACCGCAGTTTCCCATCATCCGCGACATCCTCCTCGCCATGCGGGTGACCATCAGCGAGATGGACGGCTACGAGGCGGACGACCTGCTTGGCACCGCGGCGCGGCTTGCCAACGCGCAGGGCATCCATGCCTATATCCTCACGGGCGACCGGGATTCCTTTCAGCTGATCACCCGGGACACCAACGTGATCCTCACCAAAACGGGCATTTCGGAAAGTTTGCTGCTCTCCCCCGAGGCCCTGCAAAAGCAGTACGGGTATACGCCCGCGCAGGCTATCGACCTCAAAGCGCTGATGGGGGATTCCAGCGACAACATCCCCGGCGTCCCCGGCGTGGGAGAAAAAACCGCGCTCAAGCTCATCGCCGAATACGGAACGCTGGACGGCGTTTACGCGCACGCGGGCGAGATCCCGGGGAAACTCGGCGAGAAGATCCGCGACAACGAGGATAAGGCCAGGCTCAGCAAGGAACTTGGCACCATCTGCGTCACCGCGCCGCTGGAAATCGACTTTGCCCAATGCGGCATGAACGGCCTGCGCGAAGCGCTTCCCACGATGCAGAAATATAAACTCCGCAGGCTTTCCGAACTGCTTTCGCAGCTGGCGGCAGGCGGCTCTATCGGCGGCGGGGCCGCGCCAAACGCAGCGCAGCCTGCGCAGGCGGAAAAGCCGCTGCCGAACGCAGAACACCCGGCGCAGGCGGAAGAGCCGCTGCCGCCCATGCAGCCGCCGGTCCTCGTGACCGACGAGATGCAGCTGCGGGAGATTGCCCAGAGCCTTGCCATAACGAAGGAAACGCTTGTGCTGCACCGCGCGGAGGGCGCCGTTGCCCTGTGCGCGCAGGACGGGCGCGTTTTCGTGATGCCCGTCGCGGTGGATATGCTGACCGTGGGCCTGGGCCTGGAGCAGATTTTCCAGGCGCTTGCGCCTGTGCTTGCGGCGACCACGCTGATCGTGCACGACGCCAAGGCGCTGTTCCATCAAACCGAAGCCCTCGGCCTGCCGATG
>CAYRPW010000369.1:0-864 GCA_964426145.1 uncultured Oscillospiraceae bacterium | reverse complement strand
CCTGTTGGAGCCGGAGCAAAAGAACGCCGACCTGGAAACCGTTCTCTACGGCCAGGCCATCGAAGCCAAAGGCCGCAGGGAAAAAGCGGTCGTCTCCCCGGAAAAGGCGGCGCAGGACGCTTACCGGATGCTCGCCCTTTGCCCCGCGCAGCGCAGACGCCTCGAAGAAAACGGCATGCTCAAGCTGTTTTACGACATGGAGATGCCGCTGACGCGCGTGCTGTTCTCCATGGAGCAGGACGGGTTTACCGTGGACAAAAAAGCGCTGGAAGAACTCGGCGCGCAGTTTTTGCAGCAAATCGAAACCGCGCATACGGAAGCCATCCGGCTGACCGGCGGCGTGGAGTTTAACCTGAACAGCCCCAAGCAGCTTTCCGAAGCGCTGTTCGACCGCCTGGGGATACCGGCCTTCGGGCGCAAGGGGAAAACCGGGGTGCAGTCCACCTCCGCGGACGTGCTGGAGGCGATCGACCACCCGGCGGTCGAGTCTATACTGCGGTACCGCAAGCTCACCAAACTGCAGAGCGTGTACATCGAAGGCCTGTCCAAACTGGTGGATAAAACGGGGCGCGTGCATACCACGTTTGATCAGACGGCGGCCGTCACCGGGCGCATCTCAAGCCTTGAGCCGAATTTGCAGAACATCCCCGTCCGTAGCGAAGAAGGGCGCGAGATTCGCAAGGCCTTCGTCGCCAAGCCGGACTGGCTGCTGCTGGACGCCGACTACAGCCAGATCGAGCTGCGCATTCTGGCGCACCTGAGCGGCGACCCCGCCATGAAGGACGCCTTTGTGAAGGGCCAGGACATCCACACCCGCACCGCCTCCGAAGTCAACAACGTTCCCTTTGCAAGCGTTACGCCCGC
>CAYRPW010000368.1:0-2528 GCA_964426145.1 uncultured Oscillospiraceae bacterium | reverse complement strand
GGGCTCGGCATCATCGCGCCGGGGCTTAGCCCGTCGTCGCTGTTTTTCTTCCTGGGCGTCATGGAGGCGATGATGGCGGGGATCTCGGGGCTTGATATGGCGGTGATCCTTCCCATGGGGCTTGGGCTGCTGCTGTGCGTGATCGCGCTTTCCCGCGGGATCGGTTCGCTGCTTGCCAACCATTATTCCGCGTTCATGCATGCGGTTTTGGGGCTGACGCTGGCCTCAACGATCGTGATCCTGCCGCTGAACGGCTCGTATAGCTTTGTGAACTGCTGTATCTATCTGGTTTGTTTTGCGGCGGGCGTCGCCATTGCTCTGTGGATGGACCGCACGAACCGGCGCCTGACGGAAAGCGGGGAGAAGGAGTAAGCCCCCAAGCAACGCCTGCGCTGCCCGCACCGCAAAAAATGAGACTCCGCGTATCCTCCGCCCGGCTGTGCGCCGGGCGGAAGTTTTATACTTCTTTAACACGTTTTCAATAAAAGGAACACACATTTCCTGTACACTGCCCCTATGTGCAAGTGAAGGGAAGCGTGTTTGCGTTTCCCGTGAAGGGACCGACTTCATGAACAACAAGCTCGACCGACGTTTCTTGAGCATTGGGTTTTCCCTGCTGGTCGTTTGCAGCCTTACGGTTTTTATCCCCGCGGCGGTTGCGGACGAAGCGCCTGCGCCCCGTTCCTATACCGTTTCGGTGCCCATCCAGGCCGCCGATGACGATCTGGAGGAATGGCTTGCCACCGGCATGGCCGACGCCGGAAGCACCGATCTGGAAATCGGCGCGGAGGAGCCCGGCGCGGCGGACAGCAAACCGCAGATCGTCGGCCTGCGCTTCCAAAACGTTCCGATCCTGCCGGGGGCGGTGATCGAAAACGCGTACATTCAGTTTACGGTCGATCGCGTGAAATATCCTGCCGACCCGTTTTCCGTAACGGTTTCAATGGTTGCCGCCGCGAACGCCGGTCCGTTTGCCGGCGGCACGCCGCAAGCCCTGTCCGCCCTGCCGCAAACGGCGCAAACCGTACGCTGGGCGGCGGACGGCGAAACCCGTTACGCCTGGACCGAGGAACGCAAAGCCGGTAAGGCCCAGCAAACGCCGGATCTCGCGCCGCTTTTGCAGGCGGCTGTCGATGCGGACGGCTGGGCGTACGGCAACGCCGTCGCTTTTTTATTCAGCGGCACCGGCAACCGCACGGCCACGGCGTTCGAACGCGACCCGGATCGCGCGGCGGTACTCAACGTTACCTTCACCGTAACCGACGCGGCGCAGCCCGCGCCGGAGGGGCTGACCGGCGTTGCGCCCAACACGCTGTTTACGGCAAACGGGCGGATCGAAGGCACGACGGCGCTGATGGAGTTCCGGCCTGCGGGCGATCCTTCCGCCAAGTGGGTCCGCTGCGCGCAGGGCGCGGTGGAAGAACTCCCGTCCGGCGATTACGAGGTGCGCTACGCCGCCAAAACCTGTTATCTGGCGGGGGAACCCGCAGCCGTTCGCATTCCGCTGTACGCGGGCGACGTTATTTTGCAGCCGGGCGCGGATGAAACCGAAATGAATTTCACCTGGTATGTGAGCGGCTCGCGCGCGGACGTCTGCCTGCTCCAGATCGCACCCGCGGCGCAAATGGCGGACGGACGGTTTCCGGAGGCTTCCGCGCAGACCTATACCGGCACGCCGCAGAAGGTGGAGGGCGGCCTGCGCTCCAACAAACTCACGGCCGCGGGCCTTTTGCCAAACACCGCCTACGTGTACCGCATGGGCAACGGCGAAAACTGGAGCGGCGTTTTTTCCTTCACCACGCGGGACGCGGGTAACTATACCGCCATTTTGGTGGGCGATCCGCAAATCGGCGCGAGCGGCCGGATCCTTCCGGATCTGATCGGCTGGCAGAACACCGTTTCGCTGGCCGCCGCCACCTATCCGGACGCGGGGTTCATCCTTTCCGTGGGCGATCACGTGCAAAGCCTCAGCAGCGAACTGCAATACGAAGCGTTTTTCTCCCCGCCGCAGCTGCGTACCCTGCCGCTGGTGGTCACCGTGGGCAACCACGACGACGGCATCCCCTGCGCGGCCCACTATAACATGCCAAACGAATCCCGCCTCGGGGGTACGGTGTCGGGGTACGATTACTGGTTTACCTACGGCAAAACCCTGTTCATGGTACTGAATACCAACAACCGGGACGTTGCCGAGCACGACCAATTTATGCGGCAGGCGATCGAAGCCGCCGGAGACGGGATCGTATGGAAAATCGTTCTGTTCCACCATTCCATCTACTGCTCGGCGTCGCACTCGCTGGAGGGGGCCACGCTCACGCTGCGCAAGCGGCTCTACCCGCTGATGGATACCTATGACATCGATCTAGCGCTGGCCGGGCACGACCATTGTTATACGCGAACGTACCAGATGCTGGGCGGCGCGGCGCAAAACGGGCTGGAAAGCTTTGCGGTCAACCCGCCGGGCACGCTGTATATCACCGCAAGCTCCGCCAGCGGCAGCATGTTTTATACCCTGAAGGACGCCGACG
>CAYRPW010000367.1:623-2535 GCA_964426145.1 uncultured Oscillospiraceae bacterium | reverse complement strand
GGCGATATCGCGGACGACATCATGCTCTACGGACGGGGCGCGGGCGACATGCCGACGGCCAGCGCGGTCATCTCCGATGTCGTTTACGCCGCGGGACGGGAAACGCATCGGTATACGACTTTTTACAACGAGGACACAGTGTCGTCTGAGCTGTCGTTTGAGAACAACTGGGAGAGCGAGTTTTTCCTGCGCATCATCGTGCAGGACGCGCCGGGCGTGCTGGCCAAGATCGCGAATGCGTTCGGGCAGCACGGGGTGAGCGTGGCGTCGGTGATGCAGAAGGGACGGAGCGGGGAAAACGTGCCGCTTATATTCGTCACGCACAAAGCCAAGGAGATATCATTGAAGCGCGCCGTCGACGATATCCGGTATATCCCCGAGGTGTTGAGCGTGGCCAATACCATCCGTGTGGAAAGCTAAGAAAATATTTAATATTAGGATTAAGGAGAATGATATGGTTATTAAGGCTGAAGAAATGAAAGTGGAGTCAAGGGTACATGTGCGCGACGGCTTCGGAACGACGGATTTTGTGCATTTGGCGCCCAAGGATCAACTCCCGGCCAAGGTGAGGCTGTACTCAATGATGTGCCTGGAAAAGGGCTGCAGCGTCGGCCGTCACGATCACACGAACGAGACGGAGCTTTACTATGTGGTCGAGGGTGAGGGCATTATCAACGACAACGGTACGATCCGCCCGTTCCGGAAAGGCGATTGCAACATGTGCGGCGGCGGCGGTTTTCACTCGGTATCCAATGAGAACGACAAGACGCTGAAAATTCTGGCGGTCATCGTGCTCGACTGATTTTCAAAGGCGCAAAAAAAGCTTCGTTTCGCACCGCTGCGTTTTCGAAGCTTTTTTTATTATTTTTTTTGTGAGAGCATGTCGAGCTGGCTGCGGATGTCGCCCAGCATCATAAGCGCTTCATCCAGAGACAGCGAGCGGTAGTCGCGGCGGGAGGCGGCATGCCAGAGACGCAGATGCAGCTTGCTTAAGTCTCGGAGCGCATCGCCGACACCGTCCTCGAGTGCGGCATACGCCGCTTTTTGCTGGCCGGTAACGGGAGGCCGCCGTTCAAACCGCATGTCATTTGTCATGTCCGCAATCAGCGCTTTTATATCGTCCATCGTTATATCTCTATCAAATCTCCCGCATGGATTCTTTTGACACGCGCCATCAGCTCCAGCTTCTCGAAGACTTTATCGCCTGTGCAATGCCCGGTGTATACCTTCTTTATCTTGTTCTGGTTGATGTATTTGATGATCGCCTGTATTTCACTGTTTGGCTCCTGCAGCGCGTGAAGCCCCATCCGCCTGGTGCCGCTCAGATGAAAACCGCCGACGATGGCGCAAACGCGGCCGAATTTTTCCTCGGCCGTCATCAGCATGTTCAGTATGCCGTTATGAGCGCAGCCGGTGAGCACCATGACGCCGTCGCTGCTGCGGATGGCGACAAACAGCTCCTGAGAAAGGTCGTCCCGTATGATGACGCCGTCACGCTTTTCGTACATCAGCGAGGTGTACAGCGGAAGACGCCGGTATTTGTTGACGCTGGCGGCGAACAGGCCGTCCGCGATTTCAATGTCACCGTCAAAAAAATTCATCCGGTCGGGAAATTTATCAAACAGAGCCGGATCAATGCCGGCATACTCCATTTTTGTGATGTTTCTGACATAGAAATCGCCGCGGGCCGCGCTTTTCAAATAGACATTGGCGTGTTTATTGATTTCGAGAAAATGGGCAAGGCCGCCGCTGTGATCGTCATGAGCATGAGAGAGTATGCAGATGTCCACCTTGACAAGGTCGATCCCCAGCAGCGTGGCGTTATATATAAATGCGTCGGACGCGCCGGTGTCAAAGAGTATGCGTTGTCCTTTATATTCGAAGTACAGGCATAAACCGTGTTCGGCAATAA
>CAYRPW010000367.1:0-613 GCA_964426145.1 uncultured Oscillospiraceae bacterium | reverse complement strand
AAAGCCGCGCCTTTGGGCTTGCTGTCTTCGATCAAAGTCAGTATCTTCATTGTTCCACCTTTGCATCATCCATCATCACGCCGTTGTGCTGTGCATGTGCCGAATGGCCGGAAACATTTACGGCTCGTCCGTACCGGTTGATTGAACCATATACATATTGTAAAGGTACTTTTCAAACTCTATGATTCTGAGCCGTTGTTCTTCCGGCATGCCGCCGGCCGCACTTCTGGCCGCCAACGTTTCTTCAAACAGTTTTCTGTCGGCCCGCCGCTCCTCAAAAGTAAGAAGCTCAAGAACGCTGATGCCAAGAACCCGGCAGATGGCCGACATCGTGTTGAACTGAGGCCGCTTTTTTCCGTGCTCGATGTAGGACAGTGTAGACTGAGCGATGCCGGCCTGTTTGGCCAGCGCGCACTGCGTAAGACGGAGTTCCTGACGTTTCTTCATAATCTTGCTTCCGATGTCTACACTCATGATTCACCGACCGTCTTGTATATGACTTGATATCATTGTATCATCAAATCCATGATATGACAACCATGCATATCGCGCGCACGGGATACATTCTTATTGATTTGCGGACTAAACGCGCCACAGGCTCGCATATGATTAT
>CAYRPW010000366.1:1470-2537 GCA_964426145.1 uncultured Oscillospiraceae bacterium | reverse complement strand
ATGATCACGTCGGATACGCTCGGCATGGCCTTCGAGCCGGAACAGCGCTTTGAGAACAAACTGAATATTCTCGTCGGCGGCGTTGTTGTTCTGTCCGCGATCGTATTGCATTTCTTTATTGAATACTATGTATCGCTTCGCCAGCAGCCGATTCTGTATCTGCTGATATCCGGATACGATATCATCTGCTGTTTATTCATCCTGATGCTGGAGCACGGTCTGCTGCGCAACAAGGTGCTCGCCAGCGATAAGGAGTTTCTCGAACACCTGGTGCACAAGCAGGAGGAGCAATACCGTACGTCCAAGGCAAACCTCGATATAATCAATATCAAATGCCACGATATGAAGCACCAGATCTCGAAAATGACGAGAACGGCGGATCCGGAAGCGATTAAGGAACTGGAGCAGATCATCAGCATCTACGATTCGTCGCTGCAGACAGGCAACGAGATTCTGGATGTATGCCTGATGGAAAAAAAGCTGCTGTGCGAGCGCAGCGAGATTAAGTTTGACTGTATTGCAAACGGTGAATGCTTATCGTTTATGCAGGCGGCAGACATCTTCTCCATTTTCGGTAATGCCATGGATAACGCCATGGAAGCGGTTCGCAAGATCGAAGACGTTGAAAAACGCATTATTTCGCTGAACATCAAGGAACGCTTAGGCATGGTCGTGATTCATATCGAGAACAATTTCCTGGGCGACCTGCTTTTTACGGATGACCTGCCCAAAACGATTCATAAGGATACCGATTATCATGGGTTCGGCGTGAAAAGCATGAAAATGGTTACCGAGAAATACAACGGAAACATGGCCATCCTGGCGAGTGACGGCGTATTCAATTTAAATATCGTGATACCCATTCCCGTTTCGAAGCGGTAAACCAAAACAGCAGCAACTGCTGGAAAGAAAGGACCCTACGAAAGTGAAAAAACGTTCGATCTGGACATCTCCGTTCACTCAATCATCAATCCGCTCAGCTTCTGTGCGCATGCCGGAGATGCTGCTTGGCTACTTTATCGGGCCGCTTGGCGCCATGCTTTCCGCGGGGGTTTTTACCAGCATAC
>CAYRPW010000366.1:0-1460 GCA_964426145.1 uncultured Oscillospiraceae bacterium | reverse complement strand
TGGTTTCCACACTGCTGATCATCGCGGCGAACCTTGTTGTCGGGCAGCTGATCGAACGTACGAAAGCCGTGGTGGGCAAGGCAAGGCCGTGGATATTGCTGTCGGCGCTGATTCTTTCCGTCGCCAGCGTTCTGATGTTTATCGTGCCGTTTGCGGGGACCGCGAAACTGGTATGGATTGCGGTTGCGTATAACTTGTATTACTCCGTCGCGTTTCCGATCTACAACACGGCCAACTCCACGCTGGTACCGCTCTCGACGCGGGACAGCCAGAAACGCAGCGCGCTGGCCTCGTTTACAAACGTCGCGGGGCTGGCGTCGATGGGTTTCGGTTCCATGGTGTTCCCGATGCTGGTTTCCTTTGCGCTCAAGGAAGACCAGCGCCTCTGGTTTGCCGCTATGCTGGCCATCGCGGTGTTCTCCGCGCTGACGATATTGCTCCAGTACCGCTTCACGCGCGAACGCGTTACCGAAGAAGGCATGGAGCAGACAGACGACAAGAAGGCAAAGAAATCGGTATCCATGAAAACGCAGCTGAAGGCTGTCACAACCGATAAATGGTGGTGGCTCATCATTGCGTTTTACCTGTTGTTCCAATGGAGCGGCACCTTTAAAAACGGGTCGATGACGTACTTCTGCAAATGGGTTCTGGATAATACGTTCTTCGGATCCCCGGACGCATGGGGAGCCTCCCAGTCGCTGCTCAGCTTCCTGGGCGCCATACCCATGGCCGTAGCCTCCGTATTCGTCGTACCGCTTGCCAACAGGATGAGCAAACGAAGCCTTGTGATATACGGCATGCTTTTAGGTTCGGCGGGAGGTTTGATTGCCGGTCTCAACAGCGGCAACATCATTCTGACCGCGATCGGGATTGCGCTGAAGTGCCTGGGCTCCGCACCTGCCTGCTACTTGATTTTAGCAATGCTTGCGGATGTGATCGACCATATTGAATTTACAAGAGGGATTCGCACAGACGGCTTGACCATGTCGATCTATTCCTCCATCATGGTAGCCGGAACGCCGATCTGCAACGCAATTTTCAGCGCTATGCTCAACAGCAGCGGATACAACCAATCGGCGGATGTTGTGCTGGGCACGCTGGCGCAGTCGGCGGCCGTACGAAGCACGATCACGGTCGGGTACATCTGGATTGAAACGATTGCCTACGTGCTGTGCGCGGCGCTGATCTTCCTGTTCACGGTTGAAAAAGGCCTGCCCTCGGAACAAAAGGCGATTGCCGCAAGACGAACCAAGGAAGCATAAACCCGGCGTTTCTCCTGCGGCGTCGGGTGCGACGGAGCGCAGGTGGCTTGAAAATAACGGAAGTGCCGGACAAAAGGAGAGATCGGATCCATGCGGATTCACGGTCAAGGAATGCATAGGGGAAACGAAGTGCTACTGATATGAGATTACTGTCGATTACGGTTCCTTGCTATAATTCCCAGGCATACATGGCAAAAG
>CAYRPW010000365.1:2265-2562 GCA_964426145.1 uncultured Oscillospiraceae bacterium | reverse complement strand
CGATATGATCGATCGAACCGTCCGCCCTGCGGACGATTTCCCGGGCGTTGATCAGGTAGTTGCGGGGATCTTTGCCGTACTTGGCTATGGCTTCTTCCTGCGCGTAATCCACTTTGAGCACGCGCGGATATTCCGGCCACGGATTGTTGGCCGCTCGCTGTGTGCCGGGTTCCGGCATGATCTCAAACTGCACGACCGAGCGGCAGCCCTGCCGCAGCGCGGTTCCCACGCAGTCCGTGCCCGTATCGCCGCCGCCGATGATGACGACGTCTTTGTCCTTTAGGTTCATTTCGACGT
>CAYRPW010000365.1:1298-2208 GCA_964426145.1 uncultured Oscillospiraceae bacterium | reverse complement strand
AGCAGTTTTTTGGTAGCGGCCGTCAGATAGTCCACGGCATACATGACGCCCTTGCCCTCGCGGCCCGGGATCGCCAGATTGCGGGGTTTGGTGCTGCCGCAGCAAAGAACGACGGCGTCATGCTCCTTTTGTATGTCCTGAAGCGATGTGTTCATTCCGACATGCGCGTTCGTAACGAACGTAATGCCTTCCCGCCGCATGAACTCCAGGCGGCGTTCAATAATCTGCTTGTCGAGCTTCATATTGGGGATGCCGTACATCAGCAAGCCGCCGATGCGGTCCTCCCGTTCAAATACGGTTACGGAGTGCCCGAACTGGTTTAAAACATGAGCGGCAGCAAGCCCCGCCGGGCCGGATCCGACAACGGCAACCCGCTTCCCGGACCGCTTCTGCGGCACGGACGGCTGCATGTATCCGCTGTCGAACGCATGCTCGATCAGCATCAGCTCGTTTTGCCGTATGGTGACCGGCAGCTGATGGATTCCGCAGGTGCAGGCGCCTTCGCAGGGCGCAGGGCAAACACGCCCGGTAAATTCCGGAAAGCTGTCGGTTCGCAGCAGGCGGTCGGCTGCGGCATTCCATTGATTGCGGTAAAGCAGATCGTTCCATTCGGGGATCAAATTATTCAGCGGGCACCCGGATACCGCGCCTTTGAGCATGACGCCGGTATGGCAGAACGGAATAGCGCAATACATGCAGCGCGCCGCCTGCTGCCGTTGGTTTTCCGTTGAATGCACACCGTGGATTTCGTTCCAGTCGGAAAGCCTGTCCAGCGGATCACGATCTACGGGAAGGCTGCGGTCAAATTCTAAAAACCCCAAGAGCTTACCCATTGCCGCGCACCTCCTGCTGCATGAGGGTTCGTTTATATTCTACGGGCATAACTTTCACGAACTTGGGCACAGCGGCT
>CAYRPW010000365.1:0-1288 GCA_964426145.1 uncultured Oscillospiraceae bacterium | reverse complement strand
CCAGCATCCGCCGTCCCAGAGGGCTGCCGGTATACGATACGTGTTTTTCAATCATCGTTTTCACGAAATCCGCCTCGGCCGGTTCCTCCAGTTTTTCCAGCAGCACCATCTCCTGGTTGCACAGATCCTTAAAATTTCCGGCTTCGTCAAATACATAGGCTATGCCCCCGGACATACCCGCGGCAAAATTACGCCCGGTCTTTCCCAGCACCACCGTGCGTCCGCCCGTCATATACTCGCATCCGTGATCGCCGACGCCTTCCACCACGGCATGCGCACCGGAATTTCGCACGCAGAAGCGCTCTCCCGCCAAACCGTTGACATACGCTTCCCCGCTTGTCGCGCCATAAAGCGCGACGTTGCCGATGATGACGTTTTCCTCGGGCGGGAACGTGGAGTTTTCCGGCGGCCGCACGCAAAGAATGCCCCCGGAAAGGCCTTTGCCCATATAATCGTTACAATCGCCGCTCAAGGTAAACGTGATCCCCTTTGGCATGAACGCTCCGAAGCTTTGTCCGGCGCTGCCCTGGAAATCGATATGGATCGTATCGTCCGCCATGCCTGCCGACCCGAACCTCCGTGTCAGCTCGCTGCCCAAAATCGTCCCGGCGGCCCGGTCGGTATTGCGGATCGCAAGAGACGCCACCACGGGATGTTCGCCTGCAAAGGCAGGCTGCGCTAGCGTTTCCAGTATGCTTTCGTCAAGCGTCGTTCCCAGGGGATTGTGCTGCTTTTCCGTGGCGCAGCGCGGCTGCTGCAGGAAATCGTCCGGCGCATACAGGATGGCCGAGAGATCAACCTGCTTGTGTTTCCAGTTTTTCAGGTTTTCCGCTTTACGGAGCTGGTCCACCCGCCCGATCATTTCACTCACAGTGCGGAATCCCAGTTCCGCCATTATTTCGCGGAGTTCCTGCGCAACGAAATGCATGAAGGAAACCACGTATTCCGGTTTTCCCTTGAAGCGCTTGCGAAGCTCCGGATTTTGGGTTGCCACGCCTGCAGGGCAGCTGTCCAGGTTGCACACGCGCATCATGATGCAACCCATCGTCACCAGCGGAACGGTTGCAAAACCGAACTCTTCCGCGCCCAGCATCGCCGCGATGGCAACGTCCCGCGCGGTCATCAGCTTGCCGTCGGTTTCCAGCACCACGCGGCTGCGAAGCTTGTTCATCATCAGCGTTTGATGCGTTTCCGCCAGGCCGAGTTCCCATGGCAGACCGGCGTGTTTGATGCTCGAACGCGGCGAAGCGCCGGTGCCGCCTTCATACCCGCTGATGAGAATCAAATC
>CAYRPW010000364.1:0-2572 GCA_964426145.1 uncultured Oscillospiraceae bacterium | reverse complement strand
TTCCGTGGCGCATTCCGTCGGGTCCTCGTTTGCGCGGCCGTACGGTTCCCCAGTACGGCCGCCGGACGCGTATTCTCCCCGCTTATTCCGCGTTTCGAAACGGGCTGCGGGGCGAAGAGCTTGAAACGGCAAAACGAAAAACCGGGACGAAGTCCCGGTTTTTCAGCCTGCGATCCGGAGGGTTTGCGGGCCGGGTTGTTTCGTTCCGCGCGGGAAGTTCAGCCGCCGGGGCTTGCGCCTTTCCTCCGTCCGCCGGACCGGCTTTCCGGAAGCGGCGGCAGCAACCGCCTAATTGACCAGCGTGAAATCTGCATAGCCGTACAACTGGCCGTCCATGAACATTTCGAAGGTATAGTCGCCGGTCGGAACGGAACCGAAGCTATCCTCGACTTCATCCAGCCATTCGCTTTGCATATAAAACGTTGAGTAACAATACGTATACTCATTTTCGAACGTATAGGAGTCCCAGCGGACGACGGAGCCGCAATACCCGTACGGAGTGTTCAGCACAAGCTTTGCGGTGTAATCGCGGGAATGGCTCAGCATGGGATAGCGAACCTGCACCTGGAAGGACGTCATGGGGTTCTCTTCCAAATCAGACAAGGAGAACTTGTTCTTGGAAAGGTCCAAATACTGTTCGCCGGCTGTAAACTCGGAGAAAAGGGGCCGCGGTACGGTATAGGTTTCGCTTACTTCGGAGCTCCCGTTAGAAATCGTGACCTGATACGTAACGCCTGGGACCAGGAACTCCAGGATTACGCGCTTGGCTTTAAAGCTGCTCATATCATAGGTCACATCCCAGTCGGCCGCCGTATACTCGACCGAATACGAGGACGAAGAAGCGCTGTCATCCCACTCCACAAGGGTATCGCCGTTGTCCATCGGTGTGAACGTCACGTTGGTGATCGTGGCGGCATCCCCGGCTTCCGGGTTCTTGGCGCCGCAGTTCGAGCAGAAATTACCGTCGTTCGTAGCGCCACAGGACGGGCAGGTCCAGCTTTCCGCCAGCGCGGCGCTTGTGATCATGCAGACGGCCATGAGAGTCACAAGCAGGAACAAAATCTTCCGTTTCATGGGCGCACCTCCACCGGTTTTGATTGGGATCGCCGGGCGTTCGATCGTTGGAATAAATATCCATTCTGGGTAGAGTATACTAAGCGTCGTATGCCGTGTCAAGATCAACGCACTCAAAGCAGCAGGATCTCCGGCAATATCCGCCCGCACCGCGGCCCTCGAACGGCAAGGAATGGGGCGGCTGGTAATTATTTCTGCAAACAGGCGCGCGGGAAAAGGACGGATACCGTATGCCGCCGAATTGATCAATACGATGCATACGGGAAACGGAATATCCGCCGCTCATACGAGACAGAGGGGAAATGCTTTCGTGTACAGGAGAAGGTCGGCTATCCTGCTGCTTGCGCTGGCGCTGGCGCTGCTGCCGCAAATTGCGCTGGCGATGCAGATTTTCGTTAAGCTGCCGGGCGGCAGAACGATCACGCTGGAAGTGGAAGCCAGCGATTCGATTGAGAATATCAAAGCCAAGATAGAGGATAAGGAAGGCACTGCGCCCGTATATCAAACTTTGTTTTTCGCAGGTCATATACTGGAGGCCGACTACACGCTTTCCGATTATAATATCCAGAAGGAAAGCACGCTGTTTTTGTATTACACGTGGGATTTTCTGATTGAGCAGGGCGACGGGGGCGTTTGGCTGCGCGGCGCGGACGGCGGGCTTACGTTTATCGGAAACGGCGATTTCGCGCTGTTTGAAGACGTTTTTGTGGACGGCGGCGAGCTGTCGCCGCAGCTGGATTACGACGCCCAGGAAGGCAGCACCGTGGTTACGCTGCGACGTTCGTATCTGGCGGCGCTCAAAGACGGCAGGCATACCGTGACCATCGCCTGGCGTTACGGCAGCGATACCGCCGATTTTTACGTCACCTCCCCGCCCGCCACGGCGGACGGACGGCATCCTGCGCTCTGGATCGCACTGGCCGGGGGGCTGCCGCTTGCGCTGGGCATTGCGGCCCTCGCCGTGCGCCGTATCCGCCGCGGCCCCGCGCGCAGTGCGAAGCCTTCGGCCTGACGGCGTCCGGATTGCTTTCCGGTCCTTCACCGGCCCTCTGACAGACTCACCATACAATGCAGCCGCCGCGGACGGCAGACCGTCCTCGGCGGTTTTGCATGGTCCGTTTCCGATGAATTGCACCCGTGCGACGCGACCGTACTACACGCACTCCCGGACGCAGTTCGTGAGAAAACCCCCCAGACCTCCGGGGGGCGCTTGCGTGCCGCTGCACGCTCGATGCATGCTGTTCCGGCAGCGTGAAAAACGTGCTGTTTCGACCGGTACCGCACGGGTCCGCAAGTTTCGGCCCTTTGCGTTTTCTACGCTGTGACGCGGTGGAAATTATCTGTTCCAATCCTTCCGCAAGTGCCGAAAAAATACTTTGGTTTTGCTTGACGAACCCATGCAAATCTTGTAAATTGATAATACGTATGATTCATAGGGAATGCCGTTGATTCACCCTGTCGATCCATTCTCGGTACTCCGGGTTACTGAATTAGCAAT
>CAYRPW010000363.1:0-2579 GCA_964426145.1 uncultured Oscillospiraceae bacterium | reverse complement strand
CGTCGGGATACGGCGCGTCGGCGGCATACGGATCGGCATATGGGCTTTCGTAGTCTTCCTGCTGGTAGCCGTCCGGCGGCAAATCAAAACTGCCGTCATCGTAAAGCGGCGGCGTATACGGGGCCCGGTATGGGCGCTTGCTCTTTTTCCGTTTCCGCCGGCGCAGCCAGCTCGGCTTGGGCCGCCAGCGGATGATATAAACGATCTTGTCCAGCGCAAACCCGCCGATGCACAGCACGACAAAAATCACGCGCCAGCTGCTGCGCAGGAAATCCAAAAACACCGTGCTTGAGTCGCTCGTCAGTAAACCGCTGACTGCGTTGAGCAGCGTGCGAAGCCAGCCGAGCATGACCGTGAGCATGGTATTGGTAAAGCTGTTCATCAGCGTTCCTTTCGGCAGGATTTCAAACGTCAGGGGCTGGACAGGGTCACGGACACGCTTTCCGGTACGATGGCAAACGTAAACTGGTCGGCGTCGTCGTGGCCGATGGTCAGCCGGATGGGCAAATCATACGTGCCCGCGGAAAGATTGCTTGCATCGATATATGCCGTCAGCTTGGAAGCACGCATCGTTTCCATGGAAAGCGCGGGGCCGGTCAGCGTAACGCTGACCTCGGCCGTTTCTGTTACGGCTGTCAGTCCGTCCGGCGTTTTCTCAACGGTGAGCGGAACGTCCGCAAAGGTCTGCGTGGCCATCACCGGGCCGATATCCACAATCACATGTACGGTTTCCGCGCTTAGGTACACAACGTTATCGGGCTTGGTAATGCGTATTTCGGAGGTAAAGGAAGCGTCCCGGCCGGAAACATCCACCGCGGCTTCCGCAAACAGGGCGTTCAGCGTGGAAAGCGCGGTTTCGTCTCCTGCCGCGATCAGTACGGCGGGCGAAACGGTGACGCTCTTGATCTCGTAGCCCTTCTTGGGCGTGCCGCTTGTCAGCGCGGTTTGGTTGATGGGAAGAGATTTGGCGGCGACGATCGTCTGCTGCACGACGATGGAACGCAGCAGCACGCCGCCCGTGGTGGGTTCCAGCAGCGTACTGTCCAGCTCGTTTCCGGCGGCGTCCACATAATGCGGCGGCAAAGCGGTTTGCAAAGCGCCCGTGCGCGCGGGTACCTGGGAAAGATCGTAGGTCAGCACGACGCGGGCGATTTGGGACACGATATCCTGCGGTCCGCTGACCGTGACGGCGGCCAGGTCCAGCGTCGGCGTGGTGCCGTAGAAGCCGTCCGGGTAAGCGCCGGTGGTTTCCACCTGTACGGGAATGCGGTAATTGGTGATGTACTCGTCCACGACGATTGCGATTTCTGCCGGCGATACTTCGGTAACGGTTCCGTAGGTGGTGGAGGATGTTGTGGATACTTTCAGGGTTTGCTCGCCTGCCTCGCTTATTTTGGACAGATCAAGCCGCGGGTTATAGTTTGCGTAGGTGGCGTCGTTGTACAGCTTCTGGGGGATGTCTGCCTTCAGCTTCACGGTCGCGTTTTCCTCTTCCAGTCCCTGCACCACGATGAAGCCGTTGCGCCGCAGCGTATCCGCGCCGGTGATGCTCAGCGGCACGCCGGTGAACGTGCGCTCGCGCGTCAGCGTCGGATCCTGCAAAATCAACCCGACCCACAGGCATATCGCCAGAAAAAGGGCAAGCAGCTTCCATTGCAGGTTGTGCGATACCACAGCCCAGATCAGTTTCGGATACGTTTGAAAGATCCGGCGGAGAAGCGGCTTATCCTTGCCGGATGGCTTGATGGGTTCCGTTTGCGGACTCATGCCACGTCTCCTTTCCGTCGCTTGCCGTGGCTGAACAGCATCGCCCACAGGCCGTCCTCGCCCTGATGGTACATTTTGAACAGCACCTGTTCCAGAAGCGCGCGGTCCAGATGGCGGGTCAGGCGCCCTTCGCGGGCGACGGAGATGATGCCCGTCTCCTCGCTTACGATCAGCGTAATGGCGTCGGTGGTTTCCGTAACGCCGATGGCCGCGCGGTGGCGGGTGCCCAGCTCGCGGCTGATGCCCATGCCTTCCGCAAGCGCCAGGATGCAGCCGGCGGACATTAGCCTGGAACCGCGGATCACCACGGCGCCGTCGTGCAGCGGGGTATTGGGTTCAAAGATGTTTTCCAGCAGCGCGCCGGATATGCGGCTGTCCAGCGGCGTGCCGGTTTCGATGATATCCTTGAGGCCCACCTTCTGTTCGAACACCAGCAGCGCGCCAACGCGGCGGCGGCTTAACGTGAGCAGGCAGTTGGTTATCTCGCGGACGATATATTCGCTTTCGGCATGGTCGCGCAGGCGGGAACTGTCGCGGATCGCGCCCCGGCCGATCTGCTCCAGCGCCCGGCGGATTTCCGGCTGGAACAGGATCACCAGCACGACCGCGCCGTTGTTGACGATGTTGAGCAAAATCCAGTTGATGGCCGTCAGCCCCAGCAGATCGCTGATCCAGCTTGCGAGAATCAGCACCACGAGCCCTTTCAATACCGCGCTTGCGCGCGTTTGCCGCGCCAGCATCAGCAGCCCGTATAAAAGAAACGCGACGATCAGAATATCCAGCACGTCGGTCAAGGTGGGGCGGTTAAAGAC
>CAYRPW010000362.1:1769-2604 GCA_964426145.1 uncultured Oscillospiraceae bacterium | reverse complement strand
CATTAATAATGATCTTTGCACCAGATGCGGCGCCTGTATTGAAAGCTGCAAATTTGATGCGATAACCGTTGAATAAAAGGTAGGATAGACCATGGTAAATTTGATTATTGACGGCAAGAATGTAACGGCACAAAAAGACACGATGGTGCTGGAAGCCGCCCGCAGCGCGGGTGTAAACATTCCCACCCTTTGCGCCCATGAGGCGATCTCGCGCTCCGGCTCGTGCAGGCTTTGCGTGGTGGAAGTGAAAAAAGGAAACCGGACCCGGATCGTCACGTCCTGCCTGTACCCCGTCGAGGAAGGCCTGATCGTCGACACCCGGAGCGAGCGGGTGCAAAACGTCCGCCGGCTGGTGCTGGAACTGCTCCTGGCGCGTTGCCCGAAATCGGAGGTTTTGCAGAAACTGGCCACAGACCTCGGCGTCGATCCCCATCCCCGGTTCGTTCCGGACACGGACAAGGGCAAGTGCATCCTGTGCCGCTCCTGTGTGCGCGTCTGCGAAGAAGTGGTCGGCGTCAGCGCCATCGGCATGTCGTCGCGCGGATCGCACAAGACCGTCGGCCCTCCCTTCAAGGAAGCCTCTTCGGTCTGCATCGGCTGCGGGGCGTGCGTTTACGTCTGCCCCACCGGACATATCGTTATGCAGAGCACGGGCGACAAGCGAAAAATCTGGCGGCGCACCTTCAAGATGCAGGCCTGCGAAAAATGCGGCAAATATTTCGCTCCCGTGGACCAGTTGGCCTACATCAGTTCCAAGACGGGCGTCCCGGCGGACAGTCTGGCGGTTTGCATCAGCTGTCGTTAAAGAACAAAAATATGGGGTCAGGTCTTTAAA